>DASRXY010000040.1:0-12406 GCA_035654035.1 Sphingobium sp.
GGCAGCAGCAGCCTCCGCGCCGGCCACGGAAGGCGCCGCGCCGCCGCCCCCGCCGCGCATCGTCTCGGTGGGGCCCGGCGGCTTCCTGCGCCAAGGCCCCGGCGATCTCCAGCAGCCCATTCCGCCCGCGCCGCCGCGCCGTCTGGTGCCGGCCAAGCCGAGTCCGGAAATCGCCGACAAGACCAGCCTGCTCGATCTCAACGAGAAGATCTGCAAATGGCCGCTCGGCCATCCCGGCGAGCCCGATTTCCATTTCTGCGGCGAGAAGGTGAACCCCGGCTTTCCCTATTGCGTGGAGCATTGCGGCCGTGCCTATCAGGCGCAACTGCCGCGCGGCACTCGTCGCCCGCCCCCGCCCCTGCCCTATGGCGGCCCCCGCGTCCGCTAAGGTTGGCTAGTTGGATGGACTGATCCCGGCGCTGCGGCGCTGGGGTGAGGCCGTGTGGTTGAGCCGCGCAGGTCACTGGCAGATGCGGCGGCTCAATCAGACGCGTTGCCTGCTGGGTGTCGCGCTGTGCTAAGGTCCAAGCACCGTGGTGCTCCTGCGAAGGCAGGAGCCCATGATCCTGGCGAATATGCGTCGCTGCCAGGGGCTCCTGCCTTCGCAGGAGCACAAGGGAGGATGCAGGACGAAAGGCCGGGCGTGCCGTCGCCACTGGCTCGCGGCGCGCCGTCGCATATTTTGCTGGCTCTCTCCACCGCGTGTTGCTTTCGCGCAGCGATCTCAGATCAACTGCGACATCTGCTTCATGCTGCAGCGCTACCCCGCCCGCACTCAATCCCGGTGAGCGGCCGCGCTGCTCTTGAGATAGGCGGCAATGTCGGCGATGGCCGCATCGGTCAATTCCGCCTTCCGGAACATCGGCATGGCGCCCGATCCGTTGCGCAGGAAGAAGCGCAGAATGTCCACGTCAAGATCGGCGCGGTGTTCCAGCGCGCCGGGCACCTCGCCACTATATTTCCGGTCCAGTGCCGCCGTGCCGGGCAGCTTGGGCGAGCCGTCATCGCCGGGGCCCTGGCCATGGCAGGGCGCGCATTGCCGTTCGAACACCACGCGGCCACGCTCCGCTGACGCGCCGGCGCTCTTGCCGTCTGCGGCCAGCCCCGGCGTAGCGAGCATTGCCGCGAAGCCGGCGGCGAACAACGGCCGACAAAATGCGCTCATGCTCATGACTTGCGGAACCTCCGGGGCCAGATGCCGCCGCGCCCGGGCGCGATGATGCCGTCGGGATCGATGGCATCCTTCAGGCTTTCGTGAAAACGGCGCAGCGCGTGATTGTTGAAGCTGTAGGTATCGGAGACCGCGTCCTGATAGATGGGTGCGGCGCGATAATCGCCCCAGCCATGCTCCGCGGCCACCGCCACGGCCTTGCGCATCGCGCGGTCCACCATGGCGTTGTGCGCGGGGTCGGCGCGACGCACGGAGGGGGCGAACACCATCTGGAAGGCGAAGCTGTGCCAGTGCAGCGGCGCGGTGGTGGCATTGAAGTAGCTCGACAGCCCCTTGAACTCGCGCAACGTGTCACACATCACGCGCTGCATCTCGAACACCGCCTCGGCCGCGCGCGGAAGCACCGGGAAAAAGCCGAGATGCCCGTCATCACGCACGATCTTCCACATGCCCAGGCTCGGCACGCCGAGCGCGCCGTGGCGGCGGATGCTGGTGCGATAGGGCTGCGTCTTGTTCTCCATCTGCGCGGGCGTGGCCGGTAGTGGAAAGGCGTCGCCATCGATGACCTTGGCGCCCGGAATGGCGGAAAGAACGAGATCCTTGGCATAGGCCCAGTTGGCCGCCGTGGTCGCCTCGGGCCCGAAGAACTGCAAATCCACCTGCCAACTCGGCAGGCCGGCCGCGCTGGCCGCCGCGTCCATCTCCGCATCGCTGGGACCGCCCGCCTTGGTCGCCAGTGCCGCGAAATCTGGCTTGCCCATCAGCGCGGCGAGCGGCGAGGCATGCACAATCTCGCCGCAGAGCATGGCGTCGTTCAACTTGTTGCAGATGTCGACCAGCTTCACATAATCGCGGCGGCGCGGCACGGTGACGAGGCCGGTGCGGTAGAATTCCGGGCGGGGATACAAGCGAAAGCCCATCTTGGTGACGATACCGAAATTGCCCTGGGCAAAGAGGCCGGAGGGATCGGGACCGAAGCCGTATTTATATTCCTGCCACGTCTTGGCGCCGGGCAGTGCGCCCATGCCGGTGCGCATCAGCTCGCCATTGGGCAGCACCACTTCCATGCCGCAGCTCGCGCCGATATGGTCGCGAAACCAGGCCATGGTGTAACCGATGCCGCGCTCCAGCGCATTGCCGATCGGGCTGCCCCAGCCGGGATCGGGGCAGTCGATCATCAGCTTGAGGCCCTTCTCCTCGATGGCGCGATAGAGATCGAAATAGGAAACGCCCGGCTCGACCAGCGCGAAGGCCCGGGCCTCGTCCAGTTCCAGCACGCGGTTGAGGCGCTTCAGGTCCACCACCACGCTGCCCGGCACATTGGGCGACGGGCCACCATAGCCGAAATTCTTGCCGGTGGAGATCGGGTAGAGCGGAATACGATACTTCCCGGCGATGCGCACCACCGCCTGCACCTGTTCCACCGTGGCGGGCGCGACGGCGGCGGAGGCCTTGCGCTCCTGGTCCGTATCCCAGACGGGCGAGAAGCTGTCGCGATAGGGGCCGAGGTCTTCCTCGCTGGAGAATGTCCAGTCGGCACCCACCGCTTCGCGGAAATCGGCAAGCGCACGCGCGAAGTCCACAGGCGAGAGATCGGGAGGAAGCAGCGCCATGGATCAGGCCATCACGCTGGGGTGAACAGGCGCAATGACCCAACGCACCAGCGCCGGGCGGCCATTGGCGGCGGGCGCGACCGTCTCGCGCTCGACAACGCGCCGGCCTCTGCCCCAGGCGAGCTGCTCCAGCACGAACAAGGCATCGCTGCCGGTGGTGCCGGCGACGAGGAAGCCGCGTCCGCGCCAGGCCTTGTCCAATGTGCCGATCCACAGGGGGGTCACGTCCCCATCGTGCAGCGTTGCCGCGCGTAACGACGGGGCCAGTTGGCCATAGCGCGCATCGCTGACCCACAGCGCCACCCCTTTCCCGGCAGCGCGCAGGGCAGCCGGAAAGCCGAGCGCGAGCGGCGCGGCGGCGCCGATCTTGAGCAGATGACGGCGGTTCATCATCGGGCGGCTCCCTTCTTCGCGGGACTTGGCTTGGAGAGGTAGGCGCCCAGATCGGCGAGCTGCGCGTCGGAAATCTCGGTCTTGCGGAACGGCGCCATCCACGCGACGCCATTGCGCACGAAGAAGGCGACCAGCTCGGGCGTCAGGTCCGTGCGGGCTTCCAGCGCGGCCGGCACTTCGCCCTGATATTTGGTCTGGAGCGCCAGCGTGCCGGCAAGGCGCGGATTGGGATCATGGCAGGCCGCGCACCAGGCCTGGAACACCTGCTTGCCGCGCGCAGGGTCCGGAGCCTCAGCCCACGCCGGCGCCGCAACAGTCGCGACAAGGCCGAGCGCGAGCACCGCGCCTGCGATGCGAGCGGTCATGCGGCCCTCCCCTCACGCAGATGCTTGGGCCAGACGCCATAGCGCCCGGCCGAGAGAATGCCGTTCGGGTCCAGCGCGTCCTTGATGCGCTCGTTCACGCGGCGCAGGATATTGTTGTTGAAGCTGTAGCTGTCCATCACGGCATCCTGGAAAGCGGGCGGGCACCGATATTCACCCCAGCCGTGCGCCGCGCAGACGCGGATCACTTCGCGCACCGATTCGCGCAGGCGCTTGTTGGCCGCCATGTCGTTGGAGACGGGGACGGCCGCGAAGAGCACGAACGAACGCGTCCAGCACGTGACGGCGGGGCTGAACATGAAGAGCGGAATATCGAGCCGTTCGCACGCCTGGCGCATCACGCGATTGGCTTCGACATAGCCCTTGCCGCTGCGCGGGATAACCGCCGAGAACCAGATATGCCCCGCGCTCGGCTCCGGATTGTTGGGGCTCCGCGAACCCACCGCGAAAATCTCCAGGCTGGGAATGCCGAAGCGGGCCTTGGGGACCTTGGAGGCCGCATCGGCGTCCAGCGGCAGTTTGACGAACTGGCTCTCGCGGAAGCGCGCGCCCTCGAATGCCTTGTTGAAACGCTCCTGCACATATTCCCACTGCGCGCGGATCACCTTTTCCGGGCCATAGAAGGAGACCGAGAAGCGCCAGGCCGGCAGGCCCGTCTCGCGCACCAGCCTGTCCATTTCCTCCGGCGCCGGAATTTCCTGGAACATCATCGGATTGTCGCGCGTCATCACCGGCGAGCTGACCGATGGCATGCCGTTGAAGATATTGCCATATTCCAGCTCGTTGACGAGGTCGATCAGCGGCTCGATGTCGGCGAAGCGCTGGAGGTCGACCGAGCAGCTCAGATAGGCTTCAGGCTGCGGGAAGAGCCAGAAGCCCATTTTTGTCACGACACCGAGCGAGGACTGGCGAAAGAGCCCATCGAGGCACGGGCCGATGCCCATGCGATATTGCTGCCAGGTTTCCGCCCCGGGCATGGCGCCCATGCCGGTGCGCAGCACCTCGCCATCGGCCAGGACGGCCTCGATGCCGCACTGCGCCTCGAAATGGCCGCGATAGGGCGCGGCCGTGTAGCCGCCGCCTGAATCCAGCGCATTGCCGACCATGCTGCCCCAGCCCGGATCGGGCACGTCCAGCCATAGCTTCGAGCCGGTGGCCTGGAGGTGCTGGTACATGTCGAAATAGGAGACGCCCGGCTCAACGAGGCAGGAGGCATTGCCTTCGTTCACCTCGATAATGCGGTTCATCCGCTTGAGATCGAGCACGACACTGCCCGAATAGACAGGCGCCGAGCCGCCATAGCCAAGATTGCGGCCAGTGGAGATGGGATAGAGCGGAATGCCGCGCGCATTGCACAGGCGCACCACGGCCTGCACTTCCTCCACCGATTTGGGCGCAATGGCCGCGGAAGCGACGCGTTCCTCGGGCTCGCCGTGCAGCAGCGAATAGGCATCGCGGTAGAGCGCCACGTCGGCATCGCTGGTGAAGACCCACTCCGCCCCCACGACGGACTGCGCCTCTTTCATGGCATCAGCGAAGACGGCGGCCGTCAGGCCGGTAGGAAGCTGGGGCACGACACCTCTCCGCAATTCTCTTCAGATCAGGATTTACACGTTTGTGTAAATTTGCCTTCCCGAGCCGTCAAGACACTCCATGCTGCCTTCCGCTGCGCCGCGCGACTTGATAGGTCGCACCCATGGCCCACAAGCCGCCCGCCACCCAGACCGCCGAACAGACGCGGCAACGCCTTCTGGGCGCGACGGAGACGCTTGTCGTGCGCGAGGGCGTCGTGTCGCTGAGCGTGCGGCGCATCGCCAGCGAAGCCGACGTCAACTCGGCCCTTATCCGCTATCATTTCGGCGATGTGGAGGGGCTGCTGCGCGAGCTGGCGCATCTCAATGCCATCCAGATCCGCGATGCGCGCGACCGGCTGCTCGATGGCCTGGACGCGGCCCCCTCGCCCGATTTCGCGGCCAGCGTGGATGCGCTGGTCCTCCCGCTCTGGGCCCCCGCCGCCCTCTCGCGGGACCAGCGGGCCATCGTGGTGCTCGACGAGATCTATGCGCGCGCCACGCTGGCGCTCCACGAGGCGATCTGGCGCGAATTCGCCAGCGGCGTGGCTCGCGTAACCCAGTTGCTGCGCCGGGCTCTCGGCGGTGAAGTGGATGAAATGGCGCTCGCCTGGCGCATCCGCTTCGTGACCGCCGCCGCCCTCGATGTGCCGCCGCGCTCACCGCGTTCGGAAGAACATCCCCGCAGCGCCATCTACGGCCGCGACACGTCCGAAGAGCGCCTGGCCCAGTTCCGGCGCTTTGCGCAGCAGGCCCTGCGGGTCATCTGAAGGCGCGGCATGGCGGGCGCCCCTACCCACTCGTGACCGAGATGTCACTGACGCGATCGGCGGCGCGCAACGATAGCCGATTCCAGCCGTTGTTGAGCGACATCAACCGAATCTTGACGATGATGAGGCACGCGCGGGCCGTGTTTTATGAGATAGAAACCTTCGATGACTCTCCGCTGCTCCGCATTGTCATGCGGGGCTATTGGACAATGGCGACGTTCGGCGACTTCATGCGCGACTGCGGCGAGGCCATTCAGCGCCTCATGGCACGGTACGGGCGGTTCGATATGCTCAGCTACTGCGACGACTTCGCTATCCAGGGGCCAGACGTGTCGGCGGCATTCGAGCAGCTCAAGCAGCAGGCCGCAGAGACCCCGCAGAACCGCCTCGCTATCGTCACGAGCAAAGCACTCGGAAGAATGCAGGCCGAGCGCCTTCTCGGCAATTCGCACAGCAAGATCTTTTCGACCGAGGCCGCGGCCCTTGCCTGGCTTGCTAGCCCGTCTCCGACCAACGCGCGCTGATCGCCTCGAAATCCGCCCGCCATTTTGAGGCGGAAGGATCGACTTTTTTGGCTCTCCCGGCCCTGCAAAAGGCATAGAAAAACCCCGGGGAAGCCAAAGCCTTCCGGGGTTTTCCATGGTGGGCGTGGCAAGGATTGAACTTGCGACCCCTGCGATGTCAACACAGTGCTCTACCACTGAGCTACACGCCCACTCGAGGGAGGGCCCTTACGCGGGGCCGGCGGCCCGTGCAAGCGCTATCTGGGAAATTCTTGGCCCTGAAGTCCTGGCGTGGTCAAGGCAGGCCGCTGGCGCTGGTCTTATCGAACATGCGGTCGACCTCCAGCACCAGATCGCGCAGGTGGAAGGGCTTGGAGAGCACCTTGGCTTCGGGCGCAACGCGGCCGGCACGCAAGGTGACGGCGGCGAATCCGGTAATGAACATCACGCGCGTCTCCGGCGCGATCTGCGCGACATGCTGGGCCAGCTCGATCCCGTCCATTTCCGGCATGACAATGTCGGTCAGCAGCAGATCGAATCGCTCTTCGCGGATCAGCGGCAGCGCCGCCGTGCCCCGGTCGACCGCGACCACCTCATAGCCCGAGCGCTCCAGCGCGCGGCACAGATAATGGCGCATAGACTCATCGTCTTCTGCCAGAAGAATGCGGATCATGCTTAGCTCGTCGTCCCAAATACAAGTGCATCCCGCGCCCGGCCGTGCGCCGGGTCGGCCCGTCGGGCTTGGCGGGAAGGGCGAACATATGCGACAAGCCCTTAAGATTTTCCATCGCATTTGATGAGGAAATCAGGCGATCATGGCATTTCTTGCCGGGCATGGCCGCGGCGGACGGAAAGGACGGACATGGCATGGACCCGCGCGGCATGACGGCGGATGTAGCGATGCAGCCGCCCGGTGTGACGCCCAGCGCCCGCCACGATGCCTATGACCGCTATGGGGAGCCCGGCGCACGCTCGCCGCTGGTGATCGCCGTGCCCCATGCCGGGCGTGCTTATGGCGCGGCACTGCTTGCCCGCGCACGCGTCGCGCCGGCCACGCTGATGCGGCTGGAAGACCGGCTGGCCGATCTCCTCACCCATGACCTCATTGCAGAAGGCGAATGCGTGGTCATTGCCCGGCGGCCGCGCGCCATGATCGACCTTAATCGTGACGAGCGAGAGATCGATCCGCAATCGGTCACGGGCCTGCCGCGCACTGCGCGGCTGCAATCAAGCGCCAAGGTGCGCGGCGGGCTGGGCCTGGTGCCGGACCGCCTGGCCTATGCCGGCGCGCTATGGCGCCATCCCCTGCCCTACGATGAACTGGTCCAGCGCATCGAACGCACCCACCGGCCTTATCATGCGGCCCTGGGCGCGGCTCTGGACATGGCCCGCGCGCGTCATGGCGCGGCGCTGCTTCTGGATGTGCATTCCATGCCGCCGATCAGCCCGGGCGCCAGTGCGGAGGCGGGGGCGCCGCGCGTGGTCATCGGTGATCGATTCGGCCACAGCGCCGCCAATCGCCTGACCGATCTCGCTGCCGACATCGCGCGCGGTCACGGCCTCGAGGTTGCGATCAACGTCCCTTATTCCGGCAATCATATCCTGGAACGCCACGGCCAGCCCGGACGCGGCACACACGCCATCCAGATCGAGATCGACCGAACGCTTTACCTCGCACCCGATCTCATGTCGCCGAGCGCCCACTTGCCCGCGGTCCGCCGCCTGCTCGCCGACATGGCGCAGGCGCTCGCCCGCGAGCTGAGCGAACCGGGCCTCGCGCTGGCCGCCGAATGACGGCTGCGGTCGGGTTCTCTAAAAGAAATGACGTGCAACCCATAAAAAACCACCCCGTGCGCATGGCTCGGGGTGGCCTAGGTTCAGGGAGGAGACGTCCCGAAAAGGGCGGGACGCCCACGCAACGGCCCGAAAAGGGGGGAACAAGCCGTCGCGTACTGAAGAGATAAGGCAACAGCCCAAAATTTTCAAGGGCAGCGCATACTAAGGTCTTGCATTTTATTTGCAGCCGCATCCCGTCTCGTCGACTCTGGCGCACAGGAAGTCGCGCCGGCCGCATTTTCACGAAGGATTACAGGCACGTGTAATGCCGTAGGCCCGTTGCGAACCATGTTGCGGGATGAGCCGCCACCGCGTGCAGAAAACAAATTCAGCACGACCGGGGATTAGAAGGGCGCCGGCCGAACCGTGGATCATGCACGGCCCGGCTGGTAACCCCTGCCCGGCTCAGGCCGGCTGCACCTCGAGCGTCGGGCCGAGGCCATATTCCTGCTGCTTGGCGAAAATCTCGCGCATGCCCTGGAGCGAGAAGAGGTGGGCATAGAGCAGCGGCAGCATGCCGTTCTGGCTGAACTTGCGGAGCTGGTCACCGCGCAACTCGCGCAGCTTCTCTTCGTTGACCATCTGGAAGCCGCGATAAACGAACGGTTTTTCAACGGACTGATGCTGAATGGAAAGCTCGCCCTCCATCAGCAGCCCGCTCTCGACCAGATCGGCCATGAACTGCCCGGTACGGCGTGCTGCCTGCTCGAACTGCTCACAGAAAGCCAGGATATCCTTGGTCATCGCGCTCGGCTCGCCCGCATCATCGAACAGGGCCTCGCCCTCGTCGAACTCACCGACATTGGTGGCGCTGGGATCGAAGCACAGCGAAAGCTCGTCCTTGGTCGGATCGAGCCGCGCCAGAAGCCAGGGATAGCGGCGGATATAGGCCGGCACATAGCCATCGTTGCGGCGCAGCTTGCCTTCGGCATCGACCATGACGTTGACGCCTTCGTTGAGGCCCATCAGCACCAGCGGCACGGGATTGTCGCCGGCCGAGAAGACGATCGGCAAATGCCGCTGCGTCGCAGCGAACTCGTCGATGGTCAGTGGCACGGCATGCTCCTTCGCCAGGAAGGGCGCCGTCTCGATGGGACGGATACGGAAGTTCCGGTGCTGCTCTTTATTGAGTGGCACGAGATCTTTGTAGAGAAACGGCAATTCCTGAGGCTTCGGCGCGCTGGCCATGGCAATCAATCTCCCAAGCGGTCTATGCGGTGCGCGGCGAGGGGGACGCGCGGGCCGGCTAATCGAGCGTCGGCCATAAAGGGCTCATCTGGACGGCGCAAGGGGAACGAGCTTGCCGGGATTGAGCAGCCCGGCGGGATCGAAAGCCTGCTTGATGGCGCGCACCGCATGGAGCCGCGCCGGCTCGGCCAGCCGGGCGAATTCGTCGATCTTCATCTGGCCAATGCCGTGCTCGGCGGAAATCGAGCCCCCGGCCCCCACCACCTGATCGTTGACGAAGCGCGTGGCTGCCTCGCCATAGCGCGCAAGCCAATCCCGCGCCGCTTCGATCCCCTCGGCCATTGGCGCGCGGACATGGAAATGCACATTGCCATCCCCCAGATGCCCGAAGGAGCTGGCGCTCGTGCCGGGAAACTGCGCCGTGCACAGCGCCGCTGCCTCCGTCATAAAGCGGGGCATGTCCGCGATCGGCACGCTGATGTCGAACTGCAGCGCCGGCCCATGGGAACGCTCGCCTTCCGACGCGCTCTCGCGAATCTTCCAGAAGGCCTCCGCCTGCGCCTCGCTGGCGGCGAGCGCGGCATCCAGGATCAACCCCGCCTCGAATGCGTCGCCCAATGCCGTTTCCATGCGGGCTTGGGCGCTCGGGCCCTCGGCGGCATCGTCCAGATCGATCTCGATCAGCGCATACCAGGGGCACACCGTCTCCAGCGGGCGGCGCGTGCCGGGCACGGCCGCGAGGATGAGCGCCACCGTTTCCTCGCCCAGCACCTCAAACCCCTCGACCACCGGCCCGACGCTCGCTTCCATGCGGCGCAGCAGCGCCAGGGCCTGCGCGGGCCCTTGGACACCGACCCAGGCAACGCAACGGTCGGCAATGCCCGGCACCAAGCGCAGGCTGGCGGTCGTGACGATGCCCAGCGTCCCCTCCGCGCCGATCAGCAACTGCTTGAGGTCGTAGCCGCGATTGTCCTTCTTGAGTGCGGCGATGCCGTCATGGACAGAGCCGTCCGGCAGCACCGCCTCGATGCCCTCGACCAGCGCGCGCATGGTGCCGTGGCGCAGCACCTGCGTCCCGCCGGCGTTGGTAGAAATGAGCCCGCCCACCGTCGCCGAGCCCTTGGCGCCGATACTGAGCGGGAAGCGCCGGCCGACGGCTTGCGCCGCCTCGTGCAACGTGGAGAGAATGACGCCCGCTTCACATACTGCCAGGTTCGCTGCGGCATCGATGGCGCGGATGCGGTTCATGGCACGCAGCGAGAGGATGAGCGCGCTGCCGTCTGCCGGGGGGGTGGCGCCGCCGACCATGGAGCTGTTCCCGCCCTGCGGCACCAGCGGCACCTTGTGGGCTAGCGCGACGCGCATCATCGCCGCCACCTGCTCGGTGGAACGCGGCACCAGCATGGCGGCGGCCTGCCCGTGGAACTTGCCGCGCCAGTCGGTCAGCCAGGGCGCGATCAGGTCCGGATCCTCAACGAGGCCCTGCGGCCCGGCGACGGCGCGAAAGGCATCGAGAACGGCGGGGGAGATCGCGGAACTGGTCATGGGCGCTCCTATGCCGCGTCCACGCCGCCAATGCTAGCGGGCCCGCCCAATTCATCGGCTGTTCAAGCGGCGGAGCCTAGAAGATCGGCGTGCCGCTCATGCGGCAAGTGGGGTTCCTTGAAGGCACCGGCGCGGCAGCGAAGTCCCAGGCGCGGTCGACGCGGCCGGGCTTTTGATCGCCGCTTCGGATAAGTTGAATGTCGGTCCATGCTGGGGCAGGATCGAATCCCAGAGGGTATGATCGACTTGTTCAAGCTTGCGCCGCCGTTTCTGCTGTCCGCGCTCGTCTGCGCGTCGGCGGCCGCGCAGCCGTCGCCCGAAGCGCCGGAGACGTCCCGGGTGCAACTGGCGCAGGTCACGATCGAGCAGCGCGTCATCATCCGTATCCCGCTGGTGCGCCCCGGCGCGCCCGACCGGCGCGGGGCCGCCGCGCCCACCCCGCCCCTGCCCGAGGACGATTCCTCCCTCTTCCGGGAGATCAAGGGGCCCCGCTGCCTGCGCGTGGACCGGCTGCGCGGCGCGGTCATCAATCCCGTCACCGGCGTCACCATGGTCACGGACAAGGAAGAGCGCTTCCGCGCCCATTTCGGTCGAGCCTGCCGCGCCACCGATTTCTATTCCGGCTTCTATATCGAGCCGCATGAGGACGGGGCGCTCTGCGCAGGCCGGGATGCACTGCACGCCCGCAGCGGCTCGACCTGCGACATCGAACGATTCGGCAGGCTGGTGCCGGACGAATAGCGGCGCGGCCGTGCAGATCGGCCTGTTCAAGCCTGTCTCCCGCCGATAAGGGCGGCGCCATGCGCGTGGACCTCTTCGACTTTGCTTTGCCGCCCGAACGGATTGCCCTGCGCCCCGCCGTTCCGCGCGATGCCGCGCGGATGCTGGTAGTGAACGATGCGGGCCTGCACGACCGCATTGTGCGCGACCTGCCGAGCATGCTGCGCGCGGGCGACTGCCTCGTCTTCAACGACACCCGCGTCATCCCCGCCCAGCTCGAAGGGCAGCGCGGCAATGCGCGCGTTGGCGTCACGCTGCACAAACGCCTCGGCCCGCGCGACTGGCAGGTGTTCATGCGCAACGCCCGGCGCGTGCGCGAGGGAGACGTCATCGAGTTTGCCGCCGGCGTGCAGGCCTGCGCCGGTGCGCGCGATGTGGACGGCGGCGTGACCATCACCTTCCTGGGCGAAGAGCCGGTCGAACTGCTGCTGGAGCGCGCCGGGCAGATGCCGCTGCCCCCCTACATCGCCAGCAAGCGGCCCACCGACGCGCGCGACCGCGACGATTATCAGACCATGTTCGCGCGCGAGCCGGGCGCCGTCGCGGCGCCGACCGCCGCGCTGCACTTCACGCCCCGGCTGCTGGCGGCGCTCGACGCGGCGGGCATCGGCCATGAGACGCTGACCCTGCATGTCGGCGCCGGCACCTTCCTG
>DASRXY010000041.1:0-19724 GCA_035654035.1 Sphingobium sp.
CGGGCTTCGGCAAGCAGCTTGCCGGGGCGGTCCGGTTCGAGCGGGCTGGCCACGGCATCCGTGGCGGCTGGTGGCTCGCTTGCGGGCGGTGTTTCGCGGTGAGACGATCCCATCGGGGCGTGTTTCCAGGCATCCGGAATACACGGCAAGATTAGGTTGCAGAATTAGGCTGCACCGTCGGGGACAAGACGTTGGATTCGTGGGGTTTTTCCGATCGCGAGCGGACAGGCTGGACGGGGCTATCCCGCCCGTCTACACCCCGTTTTTCAATCGACTAGGTGTTAGCCGTCAATGACCATTATCGAGGAAACACATGACTATAGAAAGCCAGCAAGACATCGACGGTATTATGGAAGCCGGTCGCGTCGTTGCCCGTGTCCGCGATGCCATGCTCAATGCAATTGAGCCCGGTATGACTACCAGTGAACTGGATAAACTTGGAAGCGGCATATTGGAACGCTTCGGAGCCAGATCAGCACCAAAGGTTACCTACAACTTCCCCGGCGCCACCTGCATTAGCATCAATGAACAGATTGCACATGGCATCCCTGGGGACAGGCTCATCCGGGCCGGAGATGTGGTTAATGTTGATGTATCTGCTGAACTGAATGGGTATTTTGCTGACACAGGGGGCACAATTGTTGTTCCTCCCGTCTCAAGCATTAAAGCAAGGTTGTGCCACGCCACGAAAATTGCCCTGGAGCGTGCGCTGAATAAGGCTCGTGCGGGAGTCCAAATCAACCAGATCGGAAAAGTCATTCAACAGACTGCGAAGGCGCACGGCTTCAAGGTCATCAAGAACCTCGCTGGTCATGGAACTGGCCGTCACCTGCATGAAGAGGAACCCGGTGATATCGTTAGTTACTACGACCGTAGGGATGCGCGCCGACTGAAGCTTGGTCAAGTTGTCGCAATTGAACCATTCCTATCAACCAAGAGCAGTTATGCCTCCGAATCGGAGGATGGTTGGACGCTGGTGGGTCATCCCACAAATTTCTCAGCGCAGTATGAGCACACCATGATAATAACCAAAGGTGCACCCATCATTGCTACTCTTTCTGAAAAGCACGGCTAACAAGTCATTCCAGCCGACCGCCATCCCGCTACGCGGGCTGTCGGCGGCTGAATTCCGGTGTTAGGCCGCTAATGCCACTCAGGCAAGGGGACAATCATGGTTGAGCTGTTTGACAACGATGAGGACGGCTACCTCAAATGGGTCCAAGCCAACCCGAATGGTTTCGTCGCAAACGTCGATCGCGCCGGGACAGTCACGCACTACCCGATGGTTCACGCGGCGACTCATGGTTCGATGTCTAGCCCCAAGATTGGCAACTTCACTACCGGCGACTACGTCAAGTTCTGTTGTGCCGACCTGGACGCGCTCGAGCGGTATTCCGAGGCCAAGTTCGGCCGGCCACTGACTCGCTGCTCTCATTGCATGTCACCGTGAGCCGCGCCCTAACATTGCGTTCAAGCCGAAATTGCATCGCTACGCCGTCAACATGGCAGAAAAAGCTTGCCATGTTGCCAGCTACGCGCTGCAATTCGGCTTAACTTGAGCGTTAGACGGCATGAGCGCATACAAAGACGCCCTGCACATTACTAGCAATGAGTCTGGCGGCCGCCTAGCTCTTGCCCAAGACCTTCTAGGCGCTGGCCAAGGGGTCGTCGTCCTGGACAATTTCTTAGCTCTACGTCCAACTCCTGAAGGCCTAGTCGCCGAGGTCATATCCGACAGTTCCTCGCGAGATCCTGCAACTCTAATAGACGCCGCCCGATCGCTGCTCGATCAAGCCACGCTTGTGCTCCCCATCCAGCCGTATGCAATTCTGGTCGTGGATGATTATGGGACAGGAACCTTGGAGATCTGGCGTGCCGTCTAACAATGCGTTCAAGCCGAAATTACATCGCTACGCCAACAACATGGCAGGAAGAGCTTGCCATGTTGTCAGCTACGCGCTGCAATTCGGCTTAACTTGAGCGTTAGGCCGCTATGAGCATTCGCAGTCTTCTAATTGCAGCACTTCGGATCTCGGCCTTTCTGGTCTTCGTTTGGCTAGCCCGAGAGCTATTCGCTTTCGTGGAGGCCGACGCATGCCTGGACAGTGGCGGCATCATTCACCAGCAGCTGGACGTCTGCGCGGATGGCGATGGTGGACCGTGGAGGATGGTCTCGGGGCGTCCATACCTGGGCTGGGTGCTCGGTTTAGGCGCGCCGGCTCTCCTCACTTTCGTTCTTTATGCTCTGATCCGCAGATGGGTGCTCCCTCGAGTTCGAGGCGCCGCCTAACAATGCGTTCAAGCCGAAATTGCATCGCTACGCCGGGCACATGGCGAGAAAAGCTTGCCATGTGCCCGGCTACGCGCTGCAATTCGGCTTAACTTGAGCGTTAGGGCGCACTACGAACAGGCGGGCCATGGACAAGCAAACCGAAAATTACTGCCGCAAGAAGCACGGCTGCCCTTCTAACAGCCAAATTATCTTTCATTGCGGGCTAATTCTCCTGATCAGCATCCTGGGCGGCATCGCTTACGGCTTCACGATCATGGAGGTTCCGACAGAGCTATCCGCTTCGGATCTGACCCGATGGAAGTTGGCTTTTGGCTTTGGTTGGGGCCTTGTTGCAGCGCTGGTCGCAACCATCTTGTACATCCCATGGATCATCTACAAGCGCATTAAATTCGCCCATTGCGTGGCAACAGGCGGGGCAGAGTAAGGTGCGCCCTAACAAGTCATTCAAGCCGACGCCGCTTCGCGGCGCGGCTTAACTCAGGTGTTAGGTTGTAGCTTGGGCATGTTGGCTAATTCGGGGGAATTAGATGAGCTCACAAGCACAGATTAAGTGTCCTCTCTGCAGCTTCTTGTTCAATCAAGGGGATCGCATCTGCCAAGGATGCAAGGGAAGGATCTATTACGGCGCCACGCCATATGAACGCAACGAAGCAAAGAAAGTGGGGGCTGGCATTGGCGGGTTGATTGCCATTGCCATCTTCTTCATTTCTATGCAACTCAGCATCGCAATCAATTTCGGCTGGTTTATTTTGCTCGGAGTCGTGCTTGCCGCTGTCGGCGCCTTCTTAAATTGGAAGAGAGTTGTTGATAAAGATCCAAGCAAGATCACAGTCACAAAGTGAGTCGGCAACAACCTAACAATGCGTTCAAGCCGAAATCGCATCGCTACGCCGTCAACATGGCAGAAAGAGCTTGCCATGTTGCCAGCTGCGCGCTGCAATTCGGCTTAACTTGAGCGTTAGGCCGCAATGGAAAGAATCTCTCCATTCACAGTCACCGAAAAGGTCGAGCTCCTCGCGCTCCATCGTGCCTTGTTTGAGGCTCAGTTCTCCGAGTCACCTCACGACAAAGATGTACCGGGTAGTCCTCTGCTGGCTTCTATGGCCAATCGGATCGTAGATCTTCTATCTCAAGATGATCCTCGGTGGGCTGATTGGCGCATCGCAAGCCGCCATCCTGCGCGAGTTCAAATTGCCAGGACGCGTCTCATCTCAGACCCGAAATGGATTGCTATGCCACGCGAGGAGAAGGAGATGCGCATCCGCAATCATCTTGCACCCCTGATCCCAGATGAAGCCTTTATCGTCGAGCTTATCAACGGCGCGGCCTAACTATGCGTTCAAGCCGAAATTGGATCGCTACGCCAACAACATGGCAGGGAGAGCTTGCCATGTTGTCAGCTACGCGCTCCAATTCGGCTTAACTTGAGTGTTAGCTCTACAGGGGAAGTTCAATGGCGTTCAAAGGTCATCACTCGATCTCGCGGCATGACGGATCAACCCAAGAGGGTTGGGTTAACTACATCTGCGGCCATTGCTACAACCGTGTGAGTGGCGCTGTCGTTGCTTCGTATGCCTGGCAGGATCAGCTCAGGAACACAATCAAGAACCAGTGGGTGCTTTGTCCCGGCTGCGCCAAGGGTTCGGTACTGATTGACGGAAAAGCAATTCCTGGTACTGCATTTGGTCCTTCAATCCAAGGACTGCCATCCGAGGTGAAAGCAGCCTATGAGGAGGTGCGCAATTGCATGAAAGCCAATGCATTTACGGCCTCGGAGCTTCTTTGCAGAAAGATCCTCATGCATATCGCTGTCGAGAAATCTGCGCCGGAGGGCAAGTCCTTCGTCTTCTACCTAGACCATTTGGAGAAGTCTGGCTACGTGACACCTCCGATGAAGGGCTGGGTAAATGCGATAAGAGCCAATGGCAATGAGTCAACTCATGCAATCGCAGCCCCTTCCAAGGAGCGCGCTGAGAGCACTGTCATGTTCACGGCCGAGCTCCTACGGCTGACATATGAGATGGAGCATCTCGCCGGCAAGTTCACCGCGCAGTAGCGCTAACAATTCATTCAAGCCGACGCCGCTTCGCGGCGCGGCTTAATTCAGGCGTTAGGCCTCAGACACAATAATGAACGCGTACTTGTGGGTAGGACTCGGCGGCTTCATCGGCTCGGTGGCCCGTCATGCTGTGAGCGTCGCGTTGGGTGCTGCGCCGGCGGATCGCTTTCCGTGGGCCACCTTCGCTGTCAATTGTTTTGGCTGTCTTCTGATCGGCCTTCTCGTAGGCGCTTTTGCCAGGGAATCGGTCTCGGAGCCGGTTCGACTGTTCCTGGTCACCGGTATCCTCGGTGGTTTCACAACCTTCTCGGCGTTCGGCCTGGAGTCACTCACCCTTCTGCGGCGCGGAGAGACCAGCCTTGCCCTGCTGTACATTGCTGGCAGCGTCCTCGTGGGCGTTGCTGCGGTCTGGCTCGGGCTTCGTTTCACCAGCGGAGCAGAGGCCTAACATCGCGTTCAAGCCGAAATTGCATCGCTACGCCGTCAACATGGCAGAAGGAGCTTGCCATGTTGCCGGCTACGCGCTGCAATTCGGCTTAACTTGAGCGTTAGGCCTGTGGCTAAAGCTCCTGTCCATTGCCCACGTTGCGCTGAGCCCCTCAGTTGGTCGCTTTCCGACTATTGGGGCGTAATCGACTACCGTTTTGGCGGGAGCAAGCCGCCTAGTGGCAGGGGCGGCCAGCTGCAATGCCCCCACTGCCACACTTGGCTCGTGCTTCCGTTAGGAGCACGGCTGCGTTGCTTGGCCGCATTCCTTTCAACCGTACTCGTTGGAGTCTCAATGATGAGGCTTGCGTCGCTTCAAATCAGCTCCCCGTATATTTACTGGGCGCTCCTTTTGACTATTGTCGTGCTGGCCTACTATTGCTTGTTATGGATGATTCGCTCACAAAAGACATGGGTAGAGCGGCCACCCGATCACGGCAGATAGCAATTCGATCAAGCCTAATCAGTTTCGGGTTCGACTCCGTGAGGTCACACGTAGCCCTAACATTGCGTTCAAGCCGACACCGTTCCGCGGGCTGGCCCAGGCGGCAGGTGGAGCTTGCCACCTGGCCCACCCCGCTGCACGATGCGGCTTAACTTGAGTGTTAGGCCGCAGGAGGATCCATGACCCCTGAGAAATGGCAAGCTGCTGCACTGACATTAGGCGCCGCCGCTTTTGTCGCAATGGCATTTTCGGCGCCGATCGAATACGCACTCAAGCGTCTTGACAGCCCAGGCCTCATCCGCTCGATCATCACTGTCGTGTTCTTCGTCGCGTTCTTCAGCTTGGCGGTCTACTACGGTATCTCGTACGTAGAGAACCCGTTGCTTGTCGGGCTCCAATGCGGCTTGCTCGGCGTTGCCAGTGGGCAATTCGGTACGCTGGTGACCAAACGGAAGCGTACGCGTGCGGCCTAACAGTGCGTTAGGTTTCAGGGAGGATCTTATGCGCTACGGACTTGCGCTTTTCTTCAGCTTGCTACCGTTCGGCGTGGGTGCTTCGGACGTGCCAATGCACTTGATGTCCACCGCCAACATAACCTGCAGCACATACCTTTCCCTTCCTCCGGGTGACGAAACCGAAAAGCTCGAGTACTGGATAGCGGGTCGCATCGTCGCCATCGTTCCTGCCACCTTCCAATCCAGCTTGGCCAGGATTCCGTTTCGTCAGATGCAACAGGATCTTCGAACGTTCTGCCAGGGCGCAGAGCTTGCCACCTTATTCGAAGCTTCGGCTGTTCTCGCCTTCAACTATCAAGGTGGCGGCGGTGAGCCCTGACATTGCGTTCAAGCCAACATCGTTCCGCAGGCCGGCCCTGGCGGCAGGTGGAACTTGCCACCTGGCCCAACCCGCCTCACGACGGGGCTTGACTTGAGTGTTAGGTCGCAGCCGCAAACGGAGAGCCATGAAAGTCCTTCGCGTCGTCGCCAACATTGAAGCTCCTGACCCTGCAGCGGCCCAGGCCTTCTACCAAGACCTGCTGGGCCTGGACCTACTGATGGATCACGGCTGGATCAAGACGTTCGGGTCAAAACAGGAGATGACTGTTCAAGTCAGCGTTGCATCGCAGGGTGGCTCCGGCACGCCGGTTCCTGATCTGTCAGTTGAGGTTGATGATCTATCCAGCGCTTTAGATAGGGCCAAGCAAGCCGGTATCGACATCGAGTACGGACCTGCGGAAGAGCCGTGGGGCGTTCGTCGCTTCTATGTGCGCGACCCCTTTGGTAGGCTCCTCAATGTCCTTGAGCATTTGTGAACGGCGCGCTCAACGCAAGGGCGTTGCTGTCAGGCTACGCAGCGGGGTTCCCATGGATCGAAGGATCGCAATCGCGCTGTTCGGACTGTTGATGCTCACTTGCGCGTTGCCGGTGCAGGCCGCGTCGTGCAAGGTGGGATTCGCTCCCAAGACCAGCGGGTTCGTGTTGAACCCGACCCTGGATCGATTGACCGTCACCTCCGTCGAACAGGTCGGCCCCTCCGACGATTGCAAGCTGCAGGTGGGGGACGAGATCCTCCAGGTGAACGACCGCAAGGTTCCCGGAAGCCGCGCACTTTCCCTGATGAAGTACTGGAAGGCGCTCGACAAGGCCACGCCAATCACCTTCCTCGTGAAACGCGACGGCCATATCGTCACCGTTGTCACCGGCTAGCAGCGGGGTGGCACCTATGACCGGCGTCATCAGCCGCCACAACGCCGAGCATTACACCTGGGGTGGCGACTGCGATGGCTGGCATTTGCTCAAGTCGCCGGGATTGAGCGTGATCCAGGAGCTCGTGCCTCCTGGCCGGCGTGAGGTCCGGCACTACCACCGGCACGCCTACCAGTTCTTCCATGTCCTCTCCGGCGTCGCAACGCTCGAGGTCGACGGCCGGATCGTGCAGCTCGGCCCCGGCGAGGGATACCCGGTTCCGCCGGGGCTGCCGCACCAACTCGCCAACGACGGCACGGCGGACCTGGAGTTCCTCGTCGTGTCCGCGCCGCCGAGCCATGGCGACCGCGTGTGATGCGGCTGTTCGAAGTCATCCGCTGGGGCAACGACTCCGACGATCCGGTGACCGGCGGCCCCAATGGCTGGGACACCTGCTGCCTGGTCCGCGCGGGGTCCGTGGAAGAGGCAGCACGACTCGCGGACCGCCACCTCGCGACCCTGCCCCACGCAAACGTCGTCCCCTGGTCGGGTGCCGTCTACCTGCTGGGCACGGACACGGGCACCGATGACACGGCGATGCTGCTGCGCGGACCCTACGTTCAAACCGCCTACCGTCATGGCTGGCGGCACTGGTACCGTGAGTCGCGGGACGAGCCATGGCAGGAAAAGGTCGCGACGCCCTGACCGCCCGGCTTGCCTGACGGGGGTACAGGCCGCAGGATGGGGCCGACAGCGTGTTCTGACCTGGGAGGGATTCTGCAGTGCCGAGCAAGAACCGCATCATCGACCTGGACCGGGCGTCACGGAGCCTGTCGGGCTTCGTCTTCGCAGGCTGCATCGGCGGCCTGCTGTTCGGGGTGGCATTCGGCGGCATCGCCTCCGGCGTCGCCGGCGGGCTGCTGCTGGCGCCCCTGCTCTGGCTCGGCTACGTGGGGGTGGTCGCCCGGCCATGACCGGACCCGCGCCCTCCGTCACGCTGTGCGGGCAATCGGTGCCCTGCCAGCACGTCTGCGCCTTCGTCTCGTCCACCGACGAGCAGTACCGGATCCTGAACCCGTACTTCCGCGAGGGGCTGGAGGCCGGCGAGTCGGTGGTGACCATCGTCGAGGCGGACTTCCACGACGAGCACCTGGAGCGGATGCGCGAGGGCGGCGTGGCGGTCGACCCGGCGCTGGAGAGCGGGCAACTGAAGGTCCTTGCCTCCAACGACACCTACCTGCGCGACGGCATTTTCGTGGTCGACCGCATGTACGCGCTGCTGGAGAACGAACTGCAGGCTGCCGGCGACGGCGCCTGGAGCCGGATGCGCGTGTACGGCGATACGGACTGGGTGCTGCGCAACCTGCAGACCACGGACGAGCTGATGGCGTACGAGGCCAAGGTGAACCTGCTCGCCCCGCAGTACGACTGCTCGCTGCTGTGCGTCTACGACGTCAACGCCTGCAGCGGCCAGGTCGTGGCCGATGCGCTGGCGACGCACCCGCACGTGGTCCTGGGCGAGCAGGTCCGCGCGAACCCCTTCTACGTCGAGCCGCTCGACTTCCTCAAGTCGGTGGCGCTGCGGCGGACGCATCCGGCGCCGATCCGGGCCGCGTAGCGGGGCGACGGATGACGCAGGAGCGGATCCGCCGGCTGAAGTTCGCGAAGATCCACCCGCTGTACGTGCAGAAGGCGGAGCGCAAGGGGCGCACGCGAGAGGAGGTGGACGAGGTGATCCGCTGGCTGACCGGCTACAGCCAGGCCGGCCTGCAGCGCCAGATCGACCAGGGCGCCGACCTCGAAGCCTTCTTCGCGCAGGCGCCGGCGTTCCATCCCAACGCCGCGCTCATCAAGGGCGTGGTCTGCGGCGTGCGGGTGGAGGAGATCGAGGACCCGCTGATGCGGAAGATCCGCTACATGGACAAGCTCGTGGACGAGCTCGCCAAGGGCAAGCCCATGGCGAAGATCCTGCGGAAGGAGGCATGACATGGATCGGCCGAGGTGCTGGAGAGGGTCGGCGCCTGACGCCACGCTGACGCGCCTGCCACGATCCTTGCCGGACACCCGCAACGGAGGACGCCCATGGCGAAGAAGGCTCCCAAGGGCACCAGCGGCAAGAAGCCGCCGGAAGCCGCGGACAGCCACAAGGTGATCGCCGACTGGATCAACGAGGCGATGCCGGGCCTGCAGCCGGTGGTGAAGAAGCTGGACAAGCTGATCCGCGACACCATCGACGGCCTGGAGTACGCGGTGAAGTGGAAGAAGGCGTTCTACGGGCTGCCGGATCGCGGCTGGATCATCGAGATGGTCGCTTACGACGTCTCGGTCAACGTCGTGTTCCACGGCGGGAAGAGACTCGATCCTCCCCCGCCGCTTGGCGAGGGCGATTCACGCTACATCAAGATCAGGTCGGTCGAGGAAGCCGGATCCGACGAGCTGAAGGCCTGGATCCGACAGGCGGCCGACGTGCCGGGCTGGAAGTAGCGGCGCGTGCCCGCCTGGCTCGACCTGCTGCAGTGGCCGGCGATGGCGGTCACGCTGTACGCGGCGTGGCTGGTCGCCTCGCAGCACAAGCGCCGGCGCGAGCAGGGATTCTGGTGGTTCGTGGCCAGCAACGTGCTGTGGATCGCGTGGGGCTGGCAGGCGGCCGCATGGGCGCTGATCGTGCTGCAGGTGGGGCTGTTCGTGTTGAACCTGCGCGGGGCGCGGAAGAACGATACCGACTGAGTCGTCGCGGTCGCGGTGCCAGCGCCGCTCCTACAGGTCGGTGCCGAAGGGGATGGCGCGGCGGCGCACGTCGAGCTTGCCGCGCTGGTCGAGGACCTCATGAGTGCTGGTGCCATCGGGCTGGCGCGCGAAGCGCAGGTCGACGCCGGCATTGCCGACGCGCAGGTTGCGCAGGGTGATTTCCGGCAGCCACTCGGGCGTTGAAGCGGCGCTGCAGTTCCCGTGCCTGCCGGCGCATCGCCTTCGCCTCGCCCTTGCGGCCGAAATCGCGCAGCGGGCGCGAACTGTTCGTGCGAGGCGTGGTAGCCGACCCTGGCCATGGCGCTCAGTCCGCCGCGAAGGCGATCGTGGTCATCAACGCGTTTTCGGCCTGGCGCGAGTCCAGGCGCGTGTGCTGGACCACGACCGGAACGTCCGACTCGATCACGCTCGCGAACGGGGTGTCCTTGGGGATCGGTTCCGGATCCTCGAGCGCGTTGAAGCGCAAATGGTCCGTACGCCGGGGCGCCACGGTGACGGTGTACGGGCCGGCCGGCTCGCGGTCGGCGAAGAACACCGTGATGCGCACCGTGGCCTCGGCGTCGCCGGCGTTGAGGATGCAGCAGGTCTCGTGGCTTTCCAGTTGCGGCGCGGGGCCGTTGCTCCAGGCCGGGATGTAGCCTTCGGCGATCGCCCAGCGCTTGCGTCCGATCGGGTCCATGCACGGAGCATTGCAGGGCCCGTGCGCAGGCGGCGTCATGACGCAGGCAAAAAAAGCCCCGCCGGGGCGGGGCTTCGGCCGGGCGTGCCCGGCGCTACATTTGGGGTTACGCGGT
The DNA here is from genome assembly GCA_035654035.1 of Sphingobium sp. GTDB lineage: Bacteria > Pseudomonadota > Alphaproteobacteria > Sphingomonadales > Sphingomonadaceae > Sphingobium. The sequence continues at coordinate 10,511 of DASRXY010000041.1, forward strand.
GACGGGTTCCACGCCTGCCGCCTGCGCGCCCTTCGGGCCCTGCTGGACCTCGTAGCTCACGCGCTGTCCTTCCTGCAGGCTGCGGAATCCCTTCGAGTTGATCGCCGAATAGTGCACGAACACGTCGGCGCTGCCGTCCTCGGGAGCGATGAAGCCGAATCCCTTGGCGTCGTTGAACCACTTCACGGTGCCGTACTGCATATCGCTGCTGACCTCGTCCTGGATGGTATGCGTGCGTGGCGCGTGGGGCAGCCGGCGCACGGGCCGAGTATGCAAAGCCATGGGGCCGCTTGCAATCACCCCGCCAGCAGGGCTTGGACGATCCGTGACACGCCGCCGGTGGCGGCCGCGACATTGGCCAGCACCTCCTCGAGGGTGATGGTCTCGTCCGGATCGGGCCCGGCGCCGGCCGCCCAGTTGGCGACGATGGCGAGGCAGGCGTAGTCCAGGCCGAGCTCGCGGGCGAGCCCGGCCTCGGGCATGCCGGTCATGCCGACGAGGTCGCAGCCGTCGCGGCGCATGCGCGCGATCTCGGCCTTCGTCTCGAGCCGCGGACCCTGGGTGGCGCCGTAGCAGCCGCCGTCGGCCACCGCGACGCCGGCGCGGCGCGCGGCCTCGAGCAGCTCGCGGCGCAGCGCCGCGGTGTAGGGCTCGCCGAAATCCACGTGCAGGACCTCGGTGCCCGGCTCCTCGCACAGGGTCGAGATCCGGCCCCAGGTGTAGTCGATGAGCTGGTCCGGGCAGCCGAGGGCGCCGGGCGGGTAGCCGGCGCCGATGCCGCCGACGGTGTTGAGCGCGAGCACCCGGCGGGCGCCCGCTTGTTGCAGTGCGGCAAGGTTGGCCCGGTAGTTGATCCGGTGCGGCGGCACGCCGTGGCCCTCGCCGTGGCGGGCGAGGAAGGCGACGCGGCGGCCGGCCAGCGTGCCCACGCGCACCGGGCCCGAGGGCTGGCCGTAGCGGGTGCCCTGCCCGATGGTCTCGACGTCGGCGAGCTCGGCCAGGGCGTAGACGCCGGTGCCGCCGATGATGGCGAGGTCGATGGGCTGGCCGCTCACAGCGCGTAGATCGCCGGCAGGTTGCGGCCCTGCTCGTGGTAGTCCATGCCGTAGCCGAACACGTAGCGGTCCGGGACCTCGAGGCCGGCGTAGTCGGCGCACAGGCCGGCGACGCAGCGGTCGTGGGCCTTGGTGACCATGGCCGCGATCCGGACCTCGCGCGCGCCCTGCCCGTCGCACCAGGCGCGGACCGCGGCGAGGGTGTGGCCCTCGTCCACGATGTCGTCCAGCAGCAGCACGCGGCGGCCGCGCAGCGGGGTCGCCGGGCGGTGCTTCCAGGCCAACTCGCCGCCGGTGGTGGCGCCGCGGTAGCGGGTGGCGTGCAGGTAGTCGAGCTCGGCGTCCAGGCCGAGCGCCCCGACCGCCAGCGCCAGGCGCGCCGCGAACGGCAGGCCGCCGTGCATCACGGTCAGGAACAGCGGGCGGCGTTCCGGGCAGATCGCGTCGAGCGCGGTGTAGTCGGCGACGATGCGTTCGGCCATGGCCTCGATGGCGGCCTCGATGGCGGCGCGGTCGTGGATCAGCTCGGCGCGCTGCATCGCCTCGGCGAGCGGCGGCACGGTCCCGGTCGTCGGCTTGCTCATGCGAGTCCGCCCTCCAGCCGGTCGCGGGCGTCGTCGTAGCGGGTATCGGCGAGCAGCCCGTCCCAGGCCATCGGGCCGCGGCCGATCAGCCCGATCAGCGCGGCGGTGTTGAGCCGGCGGCCCTCGACCGCGGCCAGCGAATCCTCGACCAGCCCTGGGTGGCAGACCAGCACCACGTCGCAGCCGGCGTCCAGGTGGGCGTGGATGCGCGCCCCCACGCCGCCGGCGGAGAACGCCGCGGCCATGCCGATGTCGTCGGAGAACACGACGCCGCGGAAGCCCAGCCCCCCGGAAGCATGGTCGCTGCGCAGGATGTCCTCGATCCAGCGCTTCGAATAGCCGGCCGGTTCCGGCGCGACCCGCGGGTAGACCACGTGCGCCATCATCACCGCGTCGGCCCCGGCCTGGATTCCGGCGACGAACGGGATCAGGTCGAGCGCGCGGATCTCCTCCAGCGGGCGGTCGTCCACCGCGTCGTCGACGTGGGTGTCCTCGAGCACCGAGCCGTGCCCGGGGAAGTGCTTGAGGGTCGCGGCCATGCCGGCCTCGTGCATGCCTTCGACGTAGGCACGGGTGAAGGCGGCGACTACCTCCGGGTCGGGCGAGAACGCGCGATCGCCGATGGCGCGGTTGCCGCGACCGAGGTCGACCACCGGCGCGAAGCTCAGGTCCACGCCGCTGGCGCGCACTTCGCTGGCCATCAGCCAGGCGTGCTCGCGCGCGAGCTGCAGCGCGTGCTCGCGGTCGCCGGCGTAGAGCTTGCCGAAACCTTCCAGCGGCGGCAGCGCGGCGTAGCCCTCGCGGAAGCGCTGTACACGGCCGCCTTCCTGGTCGACGCAAATGAGCTGCGGGCGCGGCGCGCCCTCGCGGATGGCCTGCGACAGTTCGGCGACCTGCGCCTTCGAGGCGAAGTTGCGGGCGAACAGGATCACGCCGGCGCAGGCGTCGTGCTGCAGCCAGTCGTGTTCCTGCGGGGTGAGTTCGGTGCCGGCGATGCCGATGACTAGCATTTGGGTTGTCCTTTCGCGGCTTCCGCCGCTCCCACAGAGGCAGGCCAGGGGGTCAGGGTGTCGGGGTGTCAGGGGGTGAAGACTGCGATGGATTCTACGTGGGCGGTGTGGGGGAACATGTCCATCACCCCGGCGGCCTGCAGGGTCCAGCCGCGCTCGTTGACCAGGTAACCGGCGTCGCGGGCCAGCGAACCGGGGTGGCAGCTCACGTAGACGATGCGCTTCAGGCCCTTGAGCGGGAACTGGCGCAGCACCTCGATCGCGCCCGAGCGCGGCGGGTCGAGCAGCAGGCGGTCGAAGCCGCCGCGCATCCAGGGCTGGCCCGACAGGTCCTTGGCCAGGTCGGCGGCGTGGAAGCTGGCGCCGGGGAGGTCGTTGTGGGCGGCGTTGTCGCGCGCGCGCCGGACCAAGCCGGCATCGCCCTCCACCCCGACGACCTCGGCGGCGGTGCGCGCCAGCGGCAGGCTGAAGTTGCCGAGCCCGCAGAACAGGTCGAGCACGCGTTCTCCCGGTTGCACGTCGAGCAGTTCGATCGCGCGCCGGATCATGCGCGCGTTGAGCCCGGCGTTGACCTGGATGAAGTCCAGCGGCCGGAACAGCAACTCGACGTCCCAGTCCGGCAGGCGGAACGCGAGCCGCGGCTCCGCCGGCCACAGCGCGTGCACCGAGTCCACGCCGCCGGGCTGCAGGAAGATGGCGAAGCCGTGCTCGCGGCCGAACGCAACGAGGCGCTCGCGGTCGCCGTCGGACAGCGGCTGCAGGTGCCGGAACACCAGCGCCACCCCGCAGAAATCCGGCGACGGATCGCCGGCGATGAACTCGACCTGCGGGATGTCGCGGCGCGCATCCATCGCGTCGACCAGCGCGGCGAGCGCGGCGACCTTCGTGCCCACCAGCGGGATCACGGTGTGGCACTCGGCGAGGTCGGCGACGAAGCGCGGATCCTGCTCGCGGAAGCCGACCAGGGTCTTGCCCTTCTTCTCCACCCGGCGCACCGAGAACCGGCCCTTGCGGCGGTAGCCCCAGGCGGTGTCCACCAGCGGCTCGAGCACCGCCTTCGGCGCGACGTGGCCGATGCGCTCGAGGTTCTCCAGCAGCACCCGCTGCTTGGCGTGGATCTGCTTCGTTTCGTCCAGGTGCTGCAGCGCGCAGCCGCCGCAGGTGCCGAAGTGGACGCAGCGCGGCGCCACCCGGTCGGGCGAGGCCTCCAGCACCTCGAGCGTGCGTGCCTCGTCGAAGCTGCGCTGGCGCCCGGTCTGCTGCACCAGCACCCGCTCGCCGGGCAGCGCGCCGGCAACGAACACGGTCTTGCCGGCATGCGCGTGCCCTTCCGGCCTGCGGGCGACGCCGCGGCCGTCATGGCTCAGGTCGGTGATCTCGAGTTCGAAGGGCGTCTGGTCGATGCGGGCCATTGGGGAGCAGTGAGCGGCCGCTGTGCGGCCTTGTGAGCGGCGCCTGCGGCGCCTGGTGAGGCGGCGCTTCGCGCCTGTCAGTTGGGGAGAAGCCTTTGCCTTGCGGCTTACCAGGGCGCGGAGCGCCCGCTCACCAGCGAAGCGAAGCGAGCGCTCACAGGCCGCGCAGCGGCCAATCTTACAGGGCGCGCAGCGCCCGGCTTACAAGGCCGCGCAGCGGCCGCTCACCGGACGCGGCCCCAGCGCCCCGTCACTTCTGGCGCCAGTTGCCGGCCGCGTCCTGGTACCACCAGCCCGACCGCGCGCTCTCGATCCACTGCTGCGCGAACACGCGGCGGATCTGCGACTCCCATTCCGGGTGGCCGTTGGCGACCGCGATCTCGCGGTACACGGCCTTGCGGTCGCGGTTGTCGTCGGCGACCGCGTTGTTGACCGCGACCCGGTCCTTGAGCGCGAGCTTGCCGGCATCGCGGACCACGATCATGCCGTCGTTGCCGAAGCCGAGCGCGCCGGCGTCGAAGGCCGCGCGCAGGGTCGAGGAGAAGCGGGCCTCCATGCGCGACTGGATCGCCTGGATCGCGGGGGTGCGGATGGTGATGTCCGGCTGGGACTGCGCGTGGGCCTGGCCGATGCCGAGCAGCATCCACGGATCGAACGACGCGTCCGCGGAGGACGGGCCACCCTGGGCACGCGGCGCAACGAAGGCCATGCCGCCGTCGTTGCCGGTGTCGGCGGGCGGGTTCTCGTCGATCACCTTCTCGACGAACTCGCGCGCGGCTTCCTTGGCCTCGGCGGCCGGGAAGTAGACGTTGATGGTGACGCAGGCGGTGAGCACCAGCGTGGCGGCGAAGGGCAGTCCGATCCAGGGTTTCATCCGGGGTCTCCTCGACCTAGGGGAAATGCTGCGGTTGCTTGTCATTGTACGACCGGGGCGACCTCGCCCTGGGCGACGTCGGCCAGCCGCTCGAGCAGGACCGGCCAGTCCACGAGGCGGTTGTAGCCGACGACGTTCAGGTTCGGCAGGCCGGCGCCACGCACGATGATGAAGCCCGGGCCTGAACCGGGGCTGGCGGGCGGTGCCGGCTCCAGCCCGCCCATCAGGCAGACGGTGTTGCGCAGCTCGCAGGAAATGCCGATGCGGCGGTAGCCGAAGTCGTCGAAGAAGGCGAGCAGGCGCCCCTGCAGGCTGCCGGCGAACGAGGCGTCACCAACGCTGGAGATGTTCTGCACCGCGCGCTGGCTGATGCGCTGGCGCACGCCGGCGGCGCGCGCGGCGTCGCGGTCGGTGTGCAGCTCGGCGTCGAACGCGGTCGCGGTCCAGTCCACCAGGCGCAGGCCGGCGATGCGGCCGTCGAGCTTGCCGCTGATGCTGCCGAAGTCGAACACACCGGTGAGCGACTGCAGGTCGATGTCGTCCAGCACCAGGTCGGCGCTGAGCGAGGGCGCGACCCCGAACGGGCGCTCGAGCGCGAGTGCGGACACCTGCACGGTGCCGCCGAACAACTGCATCGCCAGGCCGCCGTCGAACTGCAGGCGGCCGTCCTCGTACCAGGCACGCGGGATGTTGCCGCTGAGCGCGCCGGTGAACTCGGGCAGGTCCAGCGCGGCCGCGATCGCAGCGATGTCCAGGCGATCGAGCGCGAGCCCGAACTCCGCGCGCATCGGGGCGCCGGCCGCGGGGGGCCGCAACACCAGGCCGTCCACGGTGACGTGGCCGCCGAACGCGGGCAGCGTCACCGCCTCGCGCAGGCGGATCTCGCCGTGGCCGCTGGACAGCGGCAGGGTCGCGGCGGAGAACGGCAGCCCGTACAGCTCGCCGCCGCGCCAGCGCAGTTCGCTCGCCACCGGCGCGCCGGCGGAGAAGCGCGGCGTGCCGGACAGGCCGTCGAAGCGGAAGCGGCCGCGCGCGTCGGCGAGGCCGATGTCGCGCAGGTCGGCGACGGCTTCCTGCAGGGCGCCGCCGGCGATGCGCAGGCTGGCGTCGAGGGCGCCGGTCATCTCCATGTCGCCGAGGCCGGCGAGGCCGAGCCAGCCGGACAGATAGCGGTCGCGCAGCGGCGCGATGTCGTTGCTGTGCAGGTCCACCTGCAGCGCCTGCAGGGTGGCGTCGGCGCCGAGCGAGGCGCTGCCTTCGGCAATCAGCACTTCGCCGTCGCGCCAGGCGAAGCGCGGCACCTCCCAGCCGCCGCTGCCTTCGCGTTGCGCGTCCACCGCGATCGCCACCGGCGTCTCCGGAAGCGCGATGTAGGTATTGCCCATCAGCAGCTCGCCGCCGTGCAGGGCGCCGTCCACGGTGAACGCGGACCAGCCGGCGCGGCTGCGGTAGTCCAGCGCCATGCGCCCGCCGATGCCCTGGGCCGCGATGCTCGCGTCCGGGGTTTCCAGCGCGAGCCCGGCGACCTCGAGCGTGCCCGTGACCTGCAGCGGGCGATCCTCGGATGCGCGGATCAGCAAGCTGCCGTCGAGGGTGCCGTCCTGCAGCCGCCCCGCCTCCCAGGCCTGCGCCAGCAGCGCCTGCGCCCAGGTGGCCGGCACTGCGAGCAGGTCGATGCGGGTGTCGTCGGGAGTGGCGGCATCGCGGTGCAGGCTGAGGCGGCGGTTGCCGCTGGCCAGCAGCGCGTCGGTGTCGTCGCCGGTGAATGCGACCGCGAGGCGCAGCGGCGCACCGTTGCCGCTGCGCACGGTGCCGTCGCAGCGCCAGCCGTCGCCGAGGCGCTGCAACGGACAGCGCCAGGCGAGGTCGCGGTAGCGGTAGCCGAGGTCGGGGGCGTCCACGCGCGCGGCGTGCACGCTCAGTTCGCCGCTGTCGGCGCCGGGCACCCACGCCAGGCGCACGCGGACGCCTTCCAGCGTCGCCACCGCTGTCACCACGCGCGCGATGCTGGCATCGGCTACGCGTGCCTGCGCACGGCCCGGCATCGGCCACGCCGCTACCGTCGCGGCCAGCGCGGACAGCAGTGCTAGGGTTGGCAGTCGCCACGCGGACATGGGCGCAGCATACCGGGGGGCATGAAGCCAACGATGACGCCACGCATACTGCTGGTCGAGGACGATCCGGCCAGCCGCGCCTTCCTGGCGGCGGCCGCGGCCACCCTGCCCGCGCGGGTCACCGAGGCCGCGGGATGCGCGCAGGCGCAGGCGCTCGCCGCCGGCGAAGCATTCGACCTGTGGCTGCTGGACGCGCAGCTCGGCGACGGCGACGGCGCGACGCTGCTGGCGGAGCTGCGCGCCCGGTATCCGGACACGCCGGCGCTGGCGCACACCGCGGCGAACGACGCGCAGGTGTTCGAAGACCTGCGCGCCGCCGGCTTCGATGCGGTGGTGGCCAAGCCGCTGTCCGCCGCCGCGCTGCGCGAGGCCCTGCGGCGCCTGCTCGGCGAGCGCTGCGGGGACTGGGACGAGGCTGGCGCGCTGGAAGCGCTCAACGGCAACGCCGGCCATGTGCAGGGCCTGCGGCGCCTGTTCCTGTCGGAACTGCCGGCGCAGGCCGAGGCGGTGGCACGCTCGCTGGGGGCGGGCGACGTCGCCGGTGCGGCCGCGGTCCTGCACCGCCTGCGCGCGAGCTGCGGCTTCGTCGGCGCGGCGCGGCTGGGCGACGCGGTGCTGCTGCTCGAGGCCGCGCCGACCGATACCGCCGCCCTCGCCCGCTTCCAGGCCGCGGTACGCGCCTTGCTCTGACTGCACGCCTTGCTCTGAGCGCCCGCTCCTACAATGGGGCATGCGCATCGTCGGCGAGCCCGCCTTCATCCTGCACGCCCGTCCGTGGCGCGAGAGCAGCCTGCTGGTCGAGGCGCTGACCGCGACCCACGGTCGCCTGGGGCTGCTCGGACGCGGCGTGCGCGGGCCGAAGCAGCACGCCCTGCGCGCCGCGCTGCAGCCGCTGCAGTGCGTGCGCCTGCATGCGGTGCAGCGCGGCGAACTGGCGCAGCTGCGCAACGCCGAAGCGCTGGACGCGGCACCCCAGCTCGCCGGCGAGGCGGCGCTGGCGGCCTTCTACGTCAACGAGCTGGTGCTGCGGCTGGCGCCGCGCGGCGACCCGCAGCCGGAACTGTTCGACGCCTATGCGCGGATGCGCGCGCGCCTGCGCGGCCACGGCCCGCTGGCGTGGACGCTGCGCCGCTTCGAGCACGAGCTGCTGGGGGCGCTCGGCGTCGGCTTCGACTTCCTCGAGGACGGCGACGGCCAGCCGATCGATCCGGCCGCGCGCTACCGCATCGATCCCGAGCACGGGCCGCGGCGACTGCTGTCCGACCGCGGCCACGGCGACCGCAGCGATGCCGCCACCGGGCGCGCGCTGCTGCTGCTGGCGGAATCCGGGGACACGCCTCCCGAAGCCGAGGACCTCGCCGGGCTGCGGCGCGCGCTGCGCCCGGTGCTGGCGCACCAGCTCGGCGGCCGGCCGCTGAAGTCCTGGGAACTGATGGGCGAGCTGGGGCGGCTGGTGAAGCCGGTGTAGGAGCGGCGCTGGCGCCGCGACCGGGCAGTGGGAGCCGCCATGGCGGCGAGCTCTTCCCCGGTCGCGGCGCCAGCGCCGCTCCTACAGGTCAGTCGTGGTAGCCGAGGGTGCGCAGGGCGGCTTCGTCGTCGGACCAGCCGGCGCGCACGCGCACCCAGGTCTCGAGGAACACCTTGGCGCCGAACAGCCGTTCCATCTGTTCGCGCGCGCGGCTGCCGATCTCGCGCAGGCGGGCCCCGCCCTTGCCGATCACGATCGCCTTCTGGCCGTCGCGCTCGACCCAGATCACGGCGCCGATCCGGTACAGCGGACCGTGCCTGCCGGGTTCCTCGGCGAAGCTCTCCACTTCCACCGTGGTCGCGTACGGCAGTTCCGCGCCGAGCTGGCGCATGAGCTGCTCGCGCAGCAGTTCGCCGGCCAGGAAGCGCTGGCTCTTGTCGGTGATCTCGTCCTCGCCGTACACCGGCGGCTGCTCCGGCAGCAGCTCCAGCAACGACGCGACCAGCGACTCCAAGCCCTGGCGCTTGAGCGCGGAAATCGGGTGCACGGAAGCGAAGCTGCGCTCGCGCGTGGCCTCGCCCAGGTACGGCAGCAGCGCGGCCTTGTCCTTGATCCGGTCCACCTGGTTGACGGCGAGCACCACCGGCACGCCGGCTTCGCGCAGCGCCTCGTAGGCGAGCGTGTCCTCCTCGTCCCA
>DASRXY010000042.1:0-9531 GCA_035654035.1 Sphingobium sp.
CACCGCCGAATATGAGGCGCGCTTTGCCAACCCTTTCGTGGCGGCGTCGAAGGGCTTCATCGACGAGGTCATTATGCCGCACGCCACGCGCCGCCGCGTTGCGCTGGGTTTGCGCAAATTGCGCGGAAAGCAGCTCGATAACCCATGGAAGAAGCATGATAATATTCCGCTCTAACGTGTCATGGAATGCTGGAGGGGGTCGCTGTCGGTGAGCGGTGTTCATGAGGCGACCGTCGAATGGCGGGCGCGCGCGGAAGATGATTTCGTCGGCCATCGCTACAGCCGCGCTCACCGCTGGCGGTTCGATGGCGGCGCGGATGTGCCTGCCTCCGCCTCGCCGCAGATCGTGCGCGCTCCCTTCTCCGATCCCGCGGGAGTCGATCCGGAGGAAGCGCTGGTCGCCGCGCTGGCAAGTTGTCACATGCTCTTCTTCCTCGATCTCGCCGCGCGTGCGGGATTGGCGGTTCAGTCCTATCGCGACCGCGCGACGGGCGAGATGGGCAAGCGCGACGACGGCCGCGAGGCGATGGTAAAGGCGACGCTCCGTCCACACGTGGTCTTCATGGGCACCGTGGCGCCGGAGACGGTTGCGGCGGTGCATCGCCAGGCGCATGAACTCTGCTACATCGCCAATTCCGTGGCTTTTCCCGTCACCATCGAGGCGCTGCCATGAAGCTCGGCCGCCTCAACCATGTCGGTGTGGCGACGCCGTCCATTGCAGACAGCATGGCGTTCTACCGCGACCTGATGGGCGCTGCGGTGATACGCGCGCCGTTCGACATGCCGGCGCAGGGCGTGCGGGTCTGTTTCGTCGAGACGCCGGGGCAGGGCGGCACAGCAGGCACGCAGATCGAGCTGCTCGAGCCGCTGGGGCCGGACTCGCCCATTTTGGCCTTTCTGGTCCGCAATCCCAGAGGGGGTCAGCATCATCTCGCGTTCGAGGTGCCGGACATTATGGCGGCGCATGACTGGTTCGCGGGGCAGGGCAAGCGCGTGCTCGGTCCGCCGCGCCCGGGTGCCCACGGTACGCCGGTCTTCTTCGTCCATCCCGGTGACATGGGCGGTGTCCTCACCGAGATCATGGAAAGCCCGGTCGGAGAACGGCTATGAGCGATCAGCCTGTCCTACTCACTATGGATGGCAGGATCGCGGTCATTCGACTTAATCGACCGGCGCGCCTCAACGCATTGACCCCGGATATGCTAGATTGTTTTCTGGCCCGGCTGGAAACTGCGCTTATAGATCGCGCAAAGCTTATCCTGTTCACTGGCGTGGGCCGCGCTTTCTGTGCGGGCGCTGATCTGGCGGGCGACGGACTGATCGACAACGACCCCGGCGCGACGCTGGAGCAGGCCTATCATCCGCTGTTTCGCAGGCTGGCGGAGATCGACATTCCGCTCGTCAGCGTCATCAACGGCCCGGCGGTGGGCGCGGGTGCCGCACTGGCGCTGGCTGCGGACATCAGTGTCATGGCACGCTCGGCCTATCTGCAATTCGGTTTCGTCAATGTCGGCCTGGTGCCGGATAGCGGCGTCTCCTGGCTATTGGCGCACAGCGTAGGCCGCGTGCGGGCGCTTGAGCTGGTGCTGCTTGGCGAAGCGGTGCCGGCCGGGCGTGCCGCCGCCATGGGCCTCGTCACGCGGGTTGCGGACGATGCACACTGTTTCGGAGAGGGCATGGCGATCGCGCGGCGGCTCGCGGCGGGGCCTTCCGTCGCCCTTGGCCTCATCCGTCGGCAGATCTCCGCCGCGCTCGATATGGGCCTTGACGAGACGATGGCGCTGGAGGCCGCCAATGCGCGCCACGCGGGCACCACGGCGGATTTCGCCGAAGGGGTTGCCGCGTTCCGCGAGAAGCGCCATCCCCTCTTCAAGGGACGCTGATGACCGGAAAACCCACCATTGAGGATTGGCGCGCGCTGGCCGCCCGTGAGACGAAGGGTGCCGATCTCGCCTGGCACACGCCCGAGGGCATTGTCGTCAAGCCGCTCTACACCGCGCAGGATGCCGCCGGTGGGCTCGATCCCGGCCTGCCGGGCTTCCCGCCTTATGGGCGCGGCGTGCGGGCTTCCATGTATGCCGGCCGGCCATGGACGATCCGCCAATATGCCGGCTTCTCCACGGCCGAGGAGAGCAACGCTTTCTATCGCCGTAATCTGGCCGCGGGGCAGAAGGGGCTCTCCGTCGCCTTCGATCTCGCCACCCATCGCGGCTATGACAGCGAACATCCCCGCGTGATCGGCGATGTTGGCAAGGCTGGCGTCGCCATCGACACGGTCGAGGATATGAAGGTCCTGTTCGAGGGCATTCCGCTCGACCGCATGTCTGTCTCCATGACCATGAACGGCGCGGTACTGCCGGTTATGGCCTTCTATATCGTCGCGGCGGAGGAGCAGGGCGTCGCGCAGGAGGCGCTGGAAGGGACAATCCAGAACGACATTTTGAAGGAGTCCATGGTCCGCAATACCTATATCTATCCGCCCGCGCCCAGCATGCGCATCGTGGCGGATATTTTCGCTTATTGCGCGGCGCACATGCCCCGGTTCAACAGCATCTCCATCTCAGGCTACCACATGCAGGAGGCTGGAGCGACGGCGGTGCAGGAGCTGGGCTTTACCATCGCCGACGGCATCGAGTATGTGCGCCGCGGTGTCGCATCGGGCCTGGATATCGACGCCTTTGCACCGCGCCTCAGCTTCTTCTTCGGCATCGGCATGAACTTCTTCATGGAAGTGGCCAAGCTGCGCGCCGCGCGCCTGCTGTGGCACCGTGCCATGACCGCGCTGGGCGCCAAGGATCCACGCTCGACCATACTGCGTACCCATTGCCAGACCAGCGGTGTCTCCCTCACGGAGCAGGACCCGTACAACAATATCGTGCGCACCGCGCTGGAAGCGTTGGCCGCCGTGCTGGGCGGCACGCAATCGTTGCACACCAACAGCTTCGACGAGGCGCTCGCGCTGCCGACGGACTTTTCAGCGCGGATTGCCCGCAACACGCAGATCATCCTCGCCGAAGAGACCGGCATCGCCCATGTCGTCGATCCGCTCGGCGGTAGCCATTATGTCGAGGCGCTGACCGCGCAGCTCGTTGAGCAGGCGCAGGCGCTCATCGATCGGGTGGAAGCCGAAGGCGGCATGACGCGCGCTGTCGCCGCCGGCTGGCCAAAGGCGATGATCGAGGAGGCCGCCGCCGCCCGCCAGGCACGGGTGGACCGGGGCGAGGACGTGATCGTGGGAGTCAACCGTCACCGGCTGGAGAATGAGCCGCCGGTCGACATTTTGGAAGTGGATAACAGCGCCGTGCGCGCCGCCCAGATCGCGCGGCTGGCCGCCGTGCGCGCCGCGCGCGACGAAGGGCATGTGCGCGCTGCGCTGGATGCGCTGCGTACAGGCGCGATGAGGGGCGAGGGGGGAGAGGCACCCAATCTCCTCGCCCTCGCCCTCGAGGCCGCGCGGGCGCGCGCCACGTTAGGCGAGATCAGTGCCGCGCTGGAGGAGGCGTTCGGCCGCCATGAGACGCTGCCCGCGCCCGTGCACGGCGTCTATGCCGCGCCTTATGCGCAGGACGCGCGCTGGGCCGCCGTGCACGCCGGCGTGGAGGCGGTGGCCCGGCGCCTGGGGCGTCCGCCGCGCATCCTGGTCGCCAAGATGGGGCAGGATGGGCATGATCGCGGCGCCAATATGATCGCCTCGGCCTTTGGCGACCTTGGATTTGAGGTCATATCCGGGCCCCTCTTCCAGACCCCGGCGGAGACAGCTGCGCTGGCCCTGGCGCGCAATGTCGACATGGTCGGCGCCTCCAGCCTCGCCGGTGGGCACCGGACGCTGGTGCCGGAACTCGTCGCGCGGTTGCGTGCGGCGGGACGGGCGGACATCAAGGTGGTTGCCGGCGGCGTCATTCCGCCGCAGGATCATGAATTGCTGCGCGAGGCGGGTGTACAGGGCATCTACGGCCCCGGCACGCACGTCCTCTCGGCCGTGGAGGACGTCTTGCGCCTGTTCGGCCACAACCAACCGATAACTGACGATGCGCCCGGTGCGCAGACACTGACAGGAGACCCTTTGTGACGCAGAAGCTCGAAACGCTCACCGTGCAAGCCGGCACCGAGCCCGATCCCACGACCAAGGCGCGCATCACGCCAATCTATCAGACCAGCTCCTATGTGTTCGACGATGTCGATCATGCCGCCGGCCTCTTCAACCTGGAAGTGCCGGGCAACATCTACACGCGCATCATGAATCCCACCTGGGGCGCGCTGGAGGGCAAGATCGCCGCGCTCGAAGGGGGCGCCGCGGCGCTCGCGGTCGCCTCGGGCCACAGTGCGCAATTCCTTGCCTTCCACACGATGATGGAAGCTAATTGCCACATCGTCGCCGCCACCAAGCTCTATGGCGGCTCGCTCAACCAGATCGGTCACAGTTTTAAGAAGATGAGCTGGGATTCCAGCTTCGTCGACGCCACCGATCCGGACAACATTGCCCGCGCCATCACCGAGAAGACGCGCTGCGTATTCATCGAGAGCCTCGCCAATCCGGGCGCCGTGGTGATGGATATTGAGGCCATCGCGAAGGTCGCCCATGCCGCCGGCGTGCCGCTGATGGTGGACAATACGCTGGCGACGCCGATCCTGTGCCGCCCCATCGAATATGGGGCGGACATCGTCGTCCATTCCGTTACCAAGTTCTTGAACGGTCATGGGAATTCCATTGGTGGTGTGATCGTCGATGCCGGCAACTTCGATTGGGCGAAGTCGGGCAACTATCCCTATCTCAGCGAGCCCAACCCGTCCTATCACGGCAAGGTGTTCACTGAGGCGTTCGGCAATCTCGCCTTCATCCTCGCCGCGCGTGCCCTTGGCCTGCGCGATCTAGGCCCGGCGATGGCGCCGATGAACGCTTTCCTCACGCTCACGGGCATGGAGACGCTGGCGCTGCGCATGGAACGGCATTGCAGCAATGCACTGGCGCTGGCGCAGTGGCTCCAGAAGCATCCCAAGATCGCGTGGGTGCGCTATGCCGGCCTGCCGGGGGACGACTATCACGCGCTCGCCCAGCGCTATCTCGGCGGGAAGGGCGGCGCTGTGTTCACCTTCGGCCTCAAGGGCGGCTATGAGGCGGGCGTGAAGCTGGTCTCCAACGTCAAGATGTTCAGCCATCTCGCCAATCTGGGCGATACGCGCAGCCTCATCATCCACCCGGCCTCAACCACGCACCGCCAGCTCGACGAGGAAGGCCTGCGGCAGGCCGATGTGGGCCCGGACGTGGTGCGCGTCTCGGTGGGCATCGAGCATATCGACGACATCATCGCGGACATCGCGCAGGCGCTGGACCAGGCCTGAGCCGCGCATGGCGGCCGGGTGGCGTGACCCTGTGGAGTTCTACGCCACCCACGCGGCGCGTTTCGATGCGGTGCGCTCGCGCGCGTTGGAGGAGCGCGGCTGGCTCGGTGCCTTCGCCGCGTTTCTCCCGCCGGGCGGCGCGGTGCTCGATCTCGGTTGTGGCATGGGCGCGCCCGTGGGGGCCTGGCTGATTGGTCAGGACTTCCGCCTCACCGGGGTGGATGCGGTGCCGGCACTGCTTGAGCGGGCCCGCGTTCGCCTGCCGGCTGGCGAGTGGATCGAGGGGGACATGCGCCATCTCGATCTGCGCCGCCGGTTCGATGGCATCCTGCTGTGGGACAGCCTCTTCCATCTTGATGTCGCCGCGCAGCGCGCCTGCTTCGCCACCATTGCCACTCATGCCGCCCGGCGATGTGCACTCCTGTTCAACAGCGGCACGCAGGAGGGCGAGAGCGCGCACCCCATGTTCGGCGAGCCGCTTTTCCATGCCAGCCTCTCCGCCCGGGCCTATCGCGCCTGCCTCGCCGCGCACGGATTTCAGGTGGTGCGCCGCGTGGAGGCGGACCCGGCTTGCGGCGAGCGCACCATCTGGCTAGCGCTCAAGGACGAAGATCATAGCCGCGCCGCGAGCCGACGCGCGCCGGAGGAATGAACCAAGTGACCCAGACGCCGCACCCCGAGAGCCCCCGCACCGACTGGACCCGCGACGAGATCGCCGCGCTGTTCGACCGGCCTTTCATGGACCTGCTCTACGAGGCGCAGACCGTCCACCGCGCGCATCACCCGCGCAATGAAGTGCAGCTTTCGACGCTGCTCTCCATCAAGACCGGCGGTTGTCCGGAGGATTGCGGCTATTGCAACCAGTCCGCCCATGCCGAGAGCGGGCTTAAGGCAACCAAGCTCATGGACGTGCAGGCTGTGCTGCAATCCGCCGCGCAGGCCAAGGATCACGGCTCGGGCCGCTTCTGCATGGGCGCGGCCTGGCGCAACCCCAAGGACAAGGACATGCCCGCCCTCATCGAGATGGTGAAGGGCGTGCGCGCCATGGGGATGGAGACCTGCATGACGCTTGGCATGTTGACGCCCAGTCAGGCCGCCATGCTCGCTGAAGCGGGCCTCGATTACTACAATCACAATATCGACACCGCGCCGGAAAAATATGCCGAGATCATCACCACGCGCAGCTTCCAGGACCGGCTGGACACGCTGGAAGCAGTGCGCGCCGCCGGCATCAACGTGTGCTGCGGCGGTATTGTTGGCATGGGTGAGACGCGCAGTGATCGCATCGGCTTCCTCCACGCCCTCGCCACCATGCCGCATCCCGAGAGTGTGCCCATCAATGCGCTGGTGCCGGTCAAGGGCACGGTGCTGGGCGATATGCTCGCCGACACGCCGATGGCGAAGATCGACGAGATCGAGTTCGTCCGCACCGTCGCGGTGGCGCGCATCCTCATGCCGCTGTCCATGGTTCGCCTCTCGGCCGGCCGCGAGAGCATGAGCGAGGCGTGCCAGGCGCTCTGCTTCATGGCGGGCGCCAACAGCATCTTCACGGGAGACAAGCTGCTCACCACGCCCAATGCCGGCGATGACAAGGACGCAGCGCTGTTTGAGAAGCTCGGGGTGATCGCCATGGAAGCCGCGTCGCACGGGCATCTGGAGGAAGCCGCGGAGTGAGGCTCTCGCTTGAGGATGGGACGGAAGTGAGCATCAGCGATGCCGCTGATCTCCCGCCGTTTCTGCACAAGATCGACAGCAACCGCAACAGCTTTGCGATCCTGGCGCGCGCGGATGAGGACTATGTCCAGACCGGCCTGACCGAGGGCGGCTTCATCATCGAAAAACGACTTGGCAATAGCGCGAGCCATTTCGAGGCGACACGAACCGCGCCAGATGTCCTGGTGCCGCCGCCGCCAAGGCCATGGTGGAAATTCTGGCGCAATGACGACGTGAAGCGGATCGCTTCACCCTGGACGATGTGATCCAAACCTTTGCGGCGTTTATGGGAGAAGGTAGCGAGCCCGCCGGTCCTTATTGGAAGCCCACAAACGTGCGCTAGTGGAACGCTTCGTTGCTAAGCGGGAGGGACTGGCCCGCGGAAAGGACAGAGACAGGATGGACGAGGACACAGGCTACGAAGGGCGGCCGTTCCTGCGGCTGCTCGATTGCTATGTGCTGCGCGCCATTGGCCAGTTGGATGATGCGCAGGCCGAGGCGCTGCGCGCGATCGAGCCCAAGCTGGCCGAAGTCTATGGCGGCGATGGCATCTGGCATGAGGTCGTTGCCAGCCAGATGGAATTTACCGACGATATCGAAACCAGCATCGCGCATGTGTGGATGGCGGCGCAGATGAAGGCGCAGGAACTGGGTGTTGAGGTCGACGCGGCGGACTTCACCCGCCAATTCGTGGACAAGACCTTCCTCTGATGGCGATCGCCAAGCTCCTCGTCGCCAACCGGGGCGAGATTGCCTGCCGGGTGATCCGTACGGCGAAGCGGATGGGGATCGCGACCGTGGCGGTCTATTCGGAGGCGGATGCGCGCAGCCCGCATGTGCGTCTGGCGGATGAAGCGGTCTGCATTGGTCCCGCGCCGGCGGCGCAGTCCTATCTGATGGCCGAGGCGATCATTGCCGCCTGCAAGGCAACGGGCGCCGATGCCGTGCATCCGGGCTACGGCTTCCTTTCCGAGCGCGCCGACTTCGCGCAGGCTTGTGGTGATAATGATATTCTTTTCATCGGCCCGCCGCCATCGGCGATCGCCGCCATGGGCGACAAAATCGAATCCAAGAAGATTGCCGCGAAATCCGGTGTGAACATCGTGCCCGGCTTTGTTGGCGCGGTGGACAGTATCGATCAGGCTGTTCTTATCGCTACCGACATCGGTTATCCGGTGATGATGAAGGCGTCGGCGGGCGGCGGCGGCAAGGGCATGCGGCTGGCCGCGAACGAAGCCGAGCTGCGCGAGGGCTTCCCGGCCGTGCAGCGCGAGGCGCGGGCAAGCTTTGGCGATGACCGGCTACTTGTCGAGACGTTCATTGCCCAGCCGCGTCATATCGAAATCCAGGTGCTGGGCGACCGGCACGGCAACATCGTCCATCTGGGCGAACGCGAATGCTCCATTTAGCGGCGCCACCAGAAAGTGATCGAGGAAGCGCCGTCGCCCTTCGTCACGCCTGCCATGCGTGCGGCGATGGGAGCGCAGGCCGTCGCACTGGCTCGCTCTGTGGGCTATTTTTCCGCCGGCACGGTGGAGTTCATCGTCTCGGGGGCGGATACGAGCGGGCAGGGCTTCTACTTTCTGGAGATGAATACCCGCCTTCAGGTGGAGCATCCCGTTACCGAGATGGTGACGGGCCTCGATCTGGTCGAGCAGATGATCCGCATCGCCAATGGCGAGACACTGAGTTTCTCACAGGCCGATATCCGGCTGGAGGGCTGGGCGGTCGAGAGCCGCATCTATGCCGAGGATCCCTATCGCGGTTTTCTGCCCAGCACCGGTCGGCTGGTGCGCTATACGCCGCCGCCCACGGGACGCTTTCCGCCGGAAGACGACGATGCGCCGCTGGGGCTGGAAGGCACCGACCTGGAAGACCCGGCCGACAATGCGGCAGTGACCGTGCGTCTCGATGATGGCGTGGCGGAGGGCGGCGAGGTCTCGATGTTCTACGATCCCATAATCGCCAAGCTGGTGACGCATGGGACGACGCGGACCGATGCCATCGACGCGCAGATCGAGGCGCTGGACCGCTACGAGATCGACGGCCTTCACCATAATATCGATTTCCTGTCTGCGGTTATGCAGCATGAGCAGTTCCGCGCTGGAACCATATCGACGAATTTCATTGCAGAAGAATTTCCAGATGGGTTTGTCGGGGCGCCTGCATCGCCACTGCTTCTGCGCCGGCTCGCGGCGATCGCCGCCTTTGCCTCGATGGCACAGGCGGATCGGGCGCGGCGCATCACTGGGCAGCTCGGACGCCGGCTGCCGCCGCCGACCGCCTGGCAGGTGCGCCTCGCCAGCGTGAGCCATGACGTGACCATATGCGGCGACAATGTGACCGTGGATGGCGTGCCGCTGCCGATGGCGCTCGATTACACGCCCGGCGATCGCCTGATCGAGGCCGGATTCAGCCCGGAGGACGGCGAGGCGGAGACCCTTCTCGCGGTGAGGATCGCGCCGTTGCGTACGGGAT
>DASRXY010000043.1:0-5268 GCA_035654035.1 Sphingobium sp.
GCCGCCAGCAGCGGCGCGATCCACTCGGGCAGCAGCCCCCGCACCGCCGCCGGCTCGTCCGCTTCCAGCGGCGCGGGCCCGTGGCGCGAGCCGTCGAACAGCGCGGCAAGGGCAGCATCTTCCCGTGCCAGCGCGACAAAGGCCGCCCGGCCGCTCGCCGGCCGCTCGCCGAACGCGCGCACGGCGCGATAGACCAGCTCCCGCACGGCGCGCCGGTCCTTCGATCCGGCATAGCGGCGCTCGGCGAAATAGCGGGCAATGAGCGTATCGGCCGCAGCCCCGTCGGCTTGCGCGGCGGCAATGATCCGGTCGAGCAGCTCGATGGCCGCCTGGAGGCGGGCGGCGGGTGTCATCGCGGCGAGACCGTGAAAGACGCGTGCGCGCAGACGCGGAGCCGGGAAGAATCGCCATGGGACGCCGGACGCACCGTCCCGTCCTCCATCCAACCGGAAGCGAACAGCGACTTCGCCGCCATCTTCCTTCTCCGCCTTTCCGTGTCTCCGCGTGAACCCGAGAGCGCGCCGCTCCCGATTTCAGCGCGTCGGATAATTGGGCGCCTCGCGCGTGATGGTGACATCGTGCACATGGCTCTCGGAGAGACCCGCATTGGTGATCTGAATGAAGCGTGCGCGCTGCTGGAGATCGGGAATCGTGGCGCTGCCGGTATAGCCCATCGCCGCCTTGATGCCGCCGACGAGCTGGTGGATCACGTCCTTCACCGAGCCCTTGTAGGGCACCTGGCCCTCGATGCCCTCGGGCACCAGCTTCATCTGGTCCTTGATGTCCTGCTGGAAATAGCGGTCGGCCGAGCCGCGCGCCATGGCGCCGACGCTGCCCATGCCGCGATAGCTCTTGTAGGCGCGACCCTGATACAGGAAGGTCTCGCCCGGCGCTTCCTCCGTGCCGGCCAGCAACGATCCGATCATCACTGCCGATCCGCCAGCGGCCAGCGCCTTGGCCACGTCCCCGGACGTACGGATACCGCCGTCCGCGATCACCGGTACGCCGCTCTTGGCGGCTTCTTCGGCAGCATCGACGATCGCCGTGAGCTGGGGCACGCCCACGCCCGCCACCACACGCGTGGTGCAGATGGAGCCGGGGCCGATGCCCACCTTCACGCCGTCCGCGCCCGCGTCGATCAGTGCGCGCGTCGCTTCCGCCGTGGCCACGTTGCCGGCGACGAGCTGCACCTTGCTGGAGAGCTTGCGGATGCGCGCCACGCTTTCCGCCACCATCTTCGAGTGGCCATGCGCGGTATCGACCACGATGAGGTCGCATTCCGCGTCGATCAGCGCTTCGGTGCGCTCGATGCCCTTGTCGCCCACCGTGGTGGCAGCGGCGACACGCAGCCGGCCGGCGGCATCCTTGGTGGCCTGCGGATAGGTAACGGCTTTCTCGATGTCCTTAACCGTGACGAGGCCGATGCAATGATAGGCCTCATCGACCACCAGCAGCTTCTCGATGCGGCGCTGGTGCAGCAGCCGGCGCGCTTCCTCCTGGCTCACGCCGGCGCGCACGGTGGCGAGGTCTTCATGCGTCATCAGCTCGCGCACCGGCTGGGCCGGGTTTTCCGCGAAGCGCACATCGCGGTGCGTGAGGATACCAACGAGCTTGCCCGAGGGCTCGACAATGGGAATGCCGCTGATCTTGTGCCGCGCCATCAGCGCCTGCGCATCGGCCAGCGGCTGATCCGGCCCCATGGTGATGGGGTTCACCACCATGCCGCTTTCGAAGCGCTTGACCTGGCGCACGGCCTCGACCTGCTCCTCGATGGAGAGATTGCGGTGCAGCACACCGATGCCGCCGAGCTGGGCCATGACGATGGCCATGTCGGCCTCCGTCACCGTGTCCATAGCGGACGAGAGGATGGGAATGTTGAGCGCGATCTCGCGGCTCACCCGCGTCGAGACATCCGTCTGGCTGGGCAACACATCGGATGCGCCGGGCTGGAGAAGCACGTCGTCGAATGTGAGGCCAAGCCTGATGTCCATGAAAGCGCCACCTTATCTGCTGTCGACTCCCCAGCCGGCGGGGGACTCGGTGGCGGCCCATGTAACCATTTCGGGTGGCCGCCGCTAGTGGGTGGCTGAAATGGGCGCTCAGCTTAGGCGAGCGAGGCGTTTGCCGGCCGTTGCTGAGCCGCTCCAAGCGGCGTGAAGCCAGCGCTGCGCACAAGCGTCGCACCGCAGAGCAGTGTCGGCACGCAGAGCGTCCAGGCGATGTCCGCCAGCGTGTCCGGCAGGCGCCAGGAGCCGTGAAAAGACGCCTGGAGCGTCTCGTTGAGCAGTTCGGCGAAGGCGACGCCCAGCAGTGGCAAAATGGACCAGCGCCGTGCCACCGGCAGGGCCAGCGCCGCCAGGTAGAGCAGCAGCCCGCCCGCGCCATGCGCCATCTCGTGCGAGAGACCGGCCGCGTGCAGCAGGTGCTCGGTCGTCTTCACATAGAGCGTGGGCAGGTCCATGGCCGCCTTCTAGGCCAGTCATGGTTAACGAGGTCTTTCCACGCGGGACCGGGCGCCGTCGGGCCGACGCGTCAACCGCTCAGGCCGCCGTCTCGATTCCCAGCTCGGCGAGCTTGCGGTAGAGCGTCGAGCGGCCAATGCCGAGGCGGCGGGCCACTTCGGTCATGCGGCCGCGATAATGGCCGATCGCAAGGCGGATGACGTCCGCCTCGATATCCGAGAGCGAGCGCAGATGCCCGTTCGCTTCGTAGAGCGTGACGCCAATGCCGTTCTCCTGCGCGCTGCGCAGCATGGCGCTGGACGCGGCACGGGCGCGCGGTTCGACACGGCCGAAGAGCTGGTCCGAGAGCTGGGGGAAATCGGCCGGCGTCAGTGCATCCCCCTCGCAGAGCACGGCGGCGCGGAACAGCGCATTATGGAGCTGACGGACGTTGCCCGGCCAGTCGTGTCGCATCAGCAGACTCACAGCCTCGCTGGTGATGCCCAGGCTGCGCATGCCCGGCTGGGCACTGATCCGATCGAGCAAGTGGCGCGCGAGCGCGGGCACGTCGCCGGAGCGTTCGCGCAGCGGCGGAATGGTGAGCTGCACCACATTGAGGCGATAATAGAGGTCTTCGCGGAAACGCCCGGCGGCCACTTCATCGATAAGGCGCTTGTTGGTTGCGGCAATGACGCGCACGTCCACCTGCGCGGGCAGGCGGGCACCGACAGGCTGGATCTCGCCATCCTGGAGCACGCGCAGCAGCTTCACTTGCGCCTCCAGCGGCAACTCGCTGATTTCGTCTAGGAAGATGGTGCCGCCATTGGCGGCCATGAACTTGCCGACATGCCGGTCGAACGCGCCCGTGAAGGCGCCGCGTTCATGGCCGAACAGGTCGCTCTCGACCAGATTGGAGGGGATCGCGCCGCAATTCACCGCGATCATCGGCGCGCGGGCGCGCGGCGACGCCGCGTGGATCGCATGGGCGATCACTTCCTTGCCGACACCGCTTTCGCCCTCAATGAGGATCGGCACGCGCGCCCGCGCCGCTTTGGCGGCAATCGCGAGCGCGGCACGGAAGGTGGGCGATGACCCGACGATCTCGTCGAAGCCCAGCGGCGCCCGGATTTTCTCGGTGAGCGGGCGCAGCTCCCCTTCCTCGCGCGGATGCTCGATCACAGCCTGGAGAGCGGCAAGGAAGTTCTCGGGCGCAATGGGCTTGATGAGGAAATCGAAGGCGCCCGCGCGCATGGCTTCCACCGCCAGCGCGGCGCTGCCATTGGCGGTGAGGATCAACACCGGCAGGCTCGGCCGCTTCTCGCGAATGGCGCGGATCAACGCGGTCGCTTCCAGGCCCGGCGTCCAGTCGTCGATGATGACCGCGGCGAGGCGCTGTCCCTCCCGCGTGTCCATCAGACTGAGGGCATCCTCCGCATTGCTGGCACAGATGGTGCGCCAACCGGCGCGCGCGGCCAGCGCCATGTTCAGGCGGCGCTGCGCGGGCTCATCGTCGACCAGCATGAGAAGGGGAATATCGGCGTCGCTCATCAACTCGTCCTGTCGTCCCCCGAGGCCGTGATAGCGGGCCGAGGTAAAGAGCCTGTTAAGCCGAACCGCCTGTTCCAGCCGTTTCACGGCGGGACGATGGCGGCGCGGATCGGAGCAGGTGGGACAATTTGCAGGGCGCGAAACGCCGGCTGGCCGCGCAGCGGACCGATAGGCAGGGCGCGAGTAATTCTAGCGGCTTGAGAGGCGCAGCCCTTCCCGCTAGAACCAGCCGCACAATCTACCAAGGGGCTCATTCAAGATGGTGCATGACGAAGACATCGTAGCGGCGCGCAACACGTTCAGCGGTTTCGTGACGATGATAAAGTGGGGCACGATTGTCAGCATCATCGGCGTTGCCATCGTCATTCTGCTGATCTCCTGATGAAGATCGCCGTCCTGCGCGAGACGGCCTCCGGAGAGAGGCGTGTCGCCGCGTCGGCAGAAACGGTCCGCAAGTTCATCGCTCTGGGCGCGGATGTTGCGGTCGAATCGGCGGCGGGCGAAACGGCCGGCGTCCGGGACGCGGACTATGCCGCAGCCGGCGCCGCCATCGGTGCGCGGGCGGATACTGTAAAGGGCGCAGGCATCGTCCTGTGCGTGCAGGGACCCGATCCGGCGGACCTCGCCGGCGCGGCGCCCGGCGCACTGATCGTGGGCGGGCTCAATCCCTTCGGCGCGCGCGAGCGCGTGGAAGCCTATGCCGCTGCCGGTTTCGAGGCGCTCGCCATGGAGTTCATGCCGCGCATCACCCGCGCGCAGTCCATGGACATCCTCTCCTCCCAGTCCAACCTCGCCGGCTATAAGGCGGTGCTGGATGCCGCGGCCGAATATGGCCGGGCCTTCCCCATGATGATGACGGCGGCGGGCACGGTCTCGGCCGCGCGCGTCTTCGTGATGGGCGTCGGCGTCGCCGGCTTGCAGGCCATCGCCACGGCCCGGCGCCTGGGCGCGCAGGTCAGCGCCACGGACGTGCGCGCCGCCACGAAGGAGCAGATCGAATCGCTTGGCGCGAAGCCGATCTTCGTCGAAGCCGTGAAAGGCATCGAGGGCGAAGGCACTGGCGGCTATGCCTCCGAAATGTCCGAAGAGTACAAGGCGGCGCAAGCCGAGCTGGTTTCTGCGCACATCGCCAAACAAGACATCGTCATTACCACGGCGCTGATCCCCGGCAGGGCGGCGCCGCGCCTGATTTCGGACGCGCAGATCGCCAGCATGCGCCCCGGCAGCGTCATCGTCGACCTCGCCGTCGAGCAGGGCGGCAATGTCGAGGGGGCGGTCG
>DASRXY010000044.1:0-2918 GCA_035654035.1 Sphingobium sp.
ATCGATGTATTCTTTCGCCCAGCGCACGCCTTCGGCGATGGCTGCAGCTATGGATTTCAGGGGATCGTAGCCGCCGCGATTGATTGCGTCGCCATCGATTTTCACGCCGAACCCATGGCCGCCCCCGGCAAGATCGGTGGGCACGACTTCGACGGTATGGCCCTTGTAGTCGAATGCATGCTTTGCCATTGCTATCCTCCCAGAAAAAAATATAGAAGGCATTTATCATGCCTGGAGCATGCCGCATGGAGGGCCGCGCGGCATTGCCGAACGCGCCTGACGCCGATATGCTTGCACCCATGCAAAAAGACACCCCCACGCTGTCCGCCAGG
This sequence comes from Sphingobium sp., assembly GCA_035654035.1. Lineage (GTDB taxonomy): Bacteria > Pseudomonadota > Alphaproteobacteria > Sphingomonadales > Sphingomonadaceae > Sphingobium. The sequence goes on from DASRXY010000044.1 coordinate 333, forward strand.
CTCGGCCGCTTTCCCCGGGTCGACCTGGCCCGCTTGCCCACGCCGCTGGAGCCGATGAAGCGGCTCAGCGCCCATCTGGGCGGGCCGCGGCTGTGGGTGAAGCGTGAGGACGCTACGGGCGTGGGCATGGGCGGAAACAAGCTGCGCAAGCTGGATTATGTGCTGCACGAGGCCGTCGCCGCCGGCGCCGACACGCTGGTGTCGGGCGGCGTGGTGCAGTCGAACAGCCAGCGGCAAGTCGCCGCCGCCGCGGCCAGGCTGGGTATGCAATGCTATTTGGCCGTCTATCACGGCCGGCTTGCGGCGCCGACACCGGAATATGACACGTCGGGCAATGCGTTCCTGAACCGCTTGTTCGGCGCGCACATGCATGATGTGCCCTGGACGGGCGACCGCAATGGCGCCATCGAATCGCTGGCGGAACGCTTGCGCCAGGAAGGCAGGCGGCCCTATGTCGTTCCGTACGGCGTCTCGAACGCGCTGGGCGCCGTCGGCTATGCGTCGGCAATCGCCGAGATCGCCGCGCAATCGTCAGCCGCCGGCTTTCGCCCATCGGCCATCGTGCATTGCACCGGCAGCGGGGCGACGCAGGCCGGCCTGGTGATCGGAGCATCGATCGCGCTCGAGGGCACGCGCGTGGTCGGCATCGATATCGATGCGGAACCGGAACGTGTGCGGGCGGACGTCGTGAAGTACGCGCAGGCCGCTGCCGACCGGCTCGGCGCATCATTCGATGAGTCGCATGTCGAGGTCGTGGCGGGTCACGCCGGTCCCGCTTACGGCGTCCCGCATCAAGCGACGATAGAGGCGATGAAGCTGGCCGGCTCGCTCGAAGCGCTGGTGCTCGATCCCGTATATTCGGGCAAGGGCCTGGCCGGCCTGCTCGCGCTCGCCCGGGCTGGGCGCTGGCGCGCCGACGAGGATGTCGTCTTCATCCATACAGGCGGCACGCCGGCCTTGTTCGCCTACCAAAGCGGGCTGCCCATCTAGCGGCCCTTGCGCCGGCATGGCATCCCGCCGGCGTCCGCGCCGCAAAACGGTGCATGATCACATACGGCGGATCCGCACGGCTTGCGCGCGGTTCAACCGCGCTGCTTCCTGCTCGGCGTAGTCCCGTTCCCCAGGCTCATACGCCCCTTCGTAAAGACATTGGCTCCGGTTCCACCTGCATTCGTCGTTTACCCGGCCGACGCGACGATCGGGTTCGCCCGGACCGGCCACAGAGCATCCGGAAACAATGGCGGCAAGCATTAGCGCCAGGCCGCATCGGCTCAACGTTTGAATAGACATTTCACTCTGGCCTTACAGAGCTGCGGTAGTCCATTTTATAGCAAGCCTTTGGAGCCGTCCCAGCCGGCATTGCACAGCCTGGCAATGCGCACAGCGGAAGCTGCGGGCCTATGCATGCGCAAACCAGGCATGGTCTGACGCGGCAGACCAACGTGCCTCCGACTACTCTTCAACCGCTGCGGAAGAAGCCAAGCGCTCGATACAGGCAAGATCCAATTGCGCAACAGCGCGCTCGATTTGCCGGAGGAAGGCTGCGGCATCCGGATACCGGCGCAGATGCTCGGCCAGCCACTGCTCGATCCGGGTGATTTCCCCCGACTTGGCATACTGCGCCAGATCTTCCAAAAACGGCTGAATGGAGGGCGGCGCGGCGACGGGGGCGTCTTCGCCCGCTTCCGGGGCAGCTTGAGGCTCGCATGCCGGCTGGAAGGTTTCCGTCGACAAGGCGGGCACGACCACCTGGAAACTGAAGCGCGAACCCTTGCCGGGAGCGCTGTCCAGCCGCAGTTCCGCGTCCATGTTCTGCACGATGTTGCGGGCGATATGCAAGCCAAGCCCGACACTCCCCTGGCGCCGGTGGTCCTGCTGGAATGCACCGAACACGCCGGCCTGGCGATTGGCGGAAATGCCGGGCCCATTGTCCTGCACGGCGAAATCGAGCGCGGCATGCTTGCCCTGGGGCGCGCTCGACAGCGCCAGGACTACCCTGCCCTGTTTGGTGAATGCCGCGGCATTGGCGATCAGATTCAGCAGCACCTGGGACAAGCGCCGGCCATCCGCCCATACGCGCGCCGGCAGGGGCGAGCCGGCCTCGAGGGCAAAATGATTCCCGTGCTGCCGGCACAATGCCCGCCCTTGCTCCGCCAGCCCTTCGATGAAAATCCGCATGTCGAGCGGACCGGGGTGGGTATCCAGCGGCTTGAGATCCTGCGCGGCATATTCCAGCAGCTCGTCGATCAGCGATATTTGGTAATCCGTGCTGCGCTGAATCGCACTCAGATGGGACGCGTGGCCGGATGGAATCACCGGCCGCAGCAGATCGACATAGCCTTTTATGGTGGCGGCGGGCACCCTCAGATCGTGGCTGATGTAGCCCAGGGCCTCCGTCTGCCGGCGGGCGCGGCACCGCGCCCTGTCGTAGCACAACAGTGCAAAAATAGTCGATCCGAGCACGGGCAATGCCAGCGCCAGCAAGGGCGTGAGCCGAGTGACCCAGTACCGGTTGTCTGTTACGTCAAAATCCACGGATAGATCGAGCTGCGAATAATACAGAAGCCGCAATACCGTGCAGAAACC
>DASRXY010000045.1:0-4714 GCA_035654035.1 Sphingobium sp.
TCGTCGAGCAGCTTGCGCAGCTCGGCAATGCATTTGCGCGGCACGATGATGTCCGGCATGCCCTCCGCGCCGTCCGGGCGCGCCACGGTGACGCGGGCGAGGCGGTGGCCGTCGGTGGCGGCGGCCTTGAGCACGGGGGCAGGGTCCTCCGCGACATGGAAGAAGATGCCGTTCAGATAATAGCGCGTCTCTTCGGTCGAGATGGCGAAGCGCGTCTTGTCGATGATCTGGATGAGCGTGGTCGCCGGCAGCTCGAAGCTGGTCGGGAGCTGGCCCTCGGCGATGATGGGGAAATCGTCGCGCGGCAGCGTCTGCAGGTTGAAGCGGGCGCGGCCGGCCTGAATGAGCATCTTGCCCTCGGCCGCTTCGAGACGGACCTGGCTCCCCTCCGGCAGCTTGCGCACGATGTCGAACAGGGTGTGGGCCGAGACGGTGGTGGCGCCGGGGCCCTCGACCGTGGCCTGCACATTCTCGACGATCTGGAGATCGAGATCGGTGGCCATCAGGCGAATGGCGCCGTCGCCCGTCGCATCGATGAGCACGTTGGAGAGGATGGGAATGGTGTTGCGGCGTTCAACCACCGACTGCACATGGCCGAGGCTCTTCAGCAGGGTCGCGCGTTCGATGGTCGCCTTCATCCCGATCTTTCCGTTTCTGTGCCCGCATGTGTGGATTCGGACGGAGGGGCTCCGTCCGGTGGGGTTCCTTTCCTTATCGAAAAAGCCAGCATGGGCAAGAGAAGAGGCGCAAAAATGGACGCAAGTGCATGGCGGGCGCCTCGCCGGACTTGCGCGGGCGCGCATCATGCGCTTTGCCGGGGCGATGAGGGGACGAAGGACGAGACGACGCGCCCACCGCGTCGCGCTGGGCGGCGCGGTGGCGGTGCTGGGGCTGGCCGTGCTGGCGGGGCCGGCCGTGGCCCGCGACGCGCTGGGCGTATTCGGCCGCTGGGGTGCGTTTCGCGATGCCGCGCCCGCCCGCTGCTTCGCCATTGCCGAGCCGACGGACTGGCAGCACCCCAAAAGGCGCTGGGCGCCGTTCGCGGCGATCGGCTTCTGGCCGCGCGCGGGTGTGCGCGGGCAGGTCAACATCCGCCTCAGCCGCGAACTCGGCGAAGGCGCCGCGGCGACACTGCGGGCCGGTGGCCAGCGCTTCACGCTGAGCGGCGCCGGCGCGGACGTCTGGGCGAAGGACAAGCGGGACGACGCGGCCATCGTGGCGGCGCTGCGGGCCGGCGGCACCATGACGGTGCAGGGCCGCGCAAAGGGCGGGGAAAGCTTTTCAGACCATTACGACCTGCGCGGCGCGGCAACCGCGATCGACGCCGCCGCGCTGGGCTGCGCGCGGGTGCGCTGAGCGGCGCGGGCACGCGCGCGGGCATCTGGATTCCGCACGTCCGCTCGACTATATGCGCGGCCATGCCCCAAGCCGCGACTCCCCTGATGCCGATTCCCGGCCGTGTCGACCCCGTGCCCGTCAAGCGGGCGATCACGCCGCGTGCGGACGGGCGTGCCGATCTCGTGGGGCTGTCGCGCGCGCAGATCAAGGCGGAACTGGTCGCGGCCGGAATGGACGAGAAGCAGGCGCGGCTGCGCGCCAAGCAGATCTTCCACTGGCTCTACCATCGCGGCGTCACCGATTTCGAGGCGATGACCGACATCGCCAAGACACAGCGGCCCTGGCTCGCCGAGCGGTTCGTGATCGGCCGGCCGGGGGTGGTGGAGGCGCAGATCTCCTCGGACGGGACGCGTAAATGGCTGCTGCGCTCGGACGACGGGCAGGATTACGAAATGGTGTTCATCCCGGATGCCGACCGGGGCACGCTGTGCGTCTCCGCGCAGGTGGGCTGCACGCTCAACTGCCGCTTCTGCCACACCGGCACCATGCGGCTGGTGCGCAACCTGACGCCCGGCGAGATCGTGGGTCAGGTGATGCTGGCGCGCGATGCGCTGGGCGAATGGCCCAAGGGTACGATGGGCGGCGCGACCGACGCGGACGAGGATGACGACGCGCCGCATTACACGACGGACGGGCGGCTGCTCACCAACATCGTGATGATGGGCATGGGCGAGCCGCTCTACAATTTCGAGAATGTGCGCGACGCGCTCAAGGTGGTGATGGACGGCGACGGGCTCGCGCTTTCCAAGCGGCGCATCACGCTCTCGACCAGCGGCGTGGTGCCGATGATGGCGCGCGCGGGTGAGGAAATCGGCGTCAATCTGGCCGTCTCGCTCCATGCCGTGACCAAGGAGGTGCGCGACGAGATCGTGCCGCTCAACCGCAAATATGGGCTGGAGGAGCTGCTCGCTGCCTGCGCCGCCTATCCGGGCGCCAACAATGCCCGTCGCATCACGTTCGAATATGTGATGCTGAAGGACAAGAACGACAGCGACGCCGACGCGCGCGAGCTGGTGCGGCTGATCCGCCAATACAAGCTGCCGGCCAAGGTCAACCTGATTCCGTTCAACCCATGGCCCGGCGCGCCCTATGAGTGCTCGACACCCGAGCGGATCAAGCGCTTCTCCGACATCGTGTTCGAGGCGGGGATTTCCGCGCCGGTGCGCACGCCGCGCGGGCGCGACATCATGGCCGCCTGCGGGCAGCTCAAATCCGCCAGCGAGAAGAAGAGCCGGGCGGAGCTGGACCGGCTGGCGGAAGAGAAGCAGGCCGCGCTCGGTTAGCGGCTATTCCGATCGGCAGAGAGCCCGTCGAGGCCTCAGCCGGGGCGCCTCACAATCCGGGAACGGCAGAGCTGACTGGCGACGCGCTTTGGGCGCGAACAATCGCGATGTTTTCGCTCAGGCGCTGCCGACGACGAGGCAGGCCGCGAGCATCAGCAGCCCGGCAAAGCGGTTCGAGCGGAACTTGAGGAGCGGGTCGGCGCCGTCCTGCTTCAGCGTGCCGACCTGCCAGAGGAAATGCAGCGCCATGGGCAGCAGCGCGGCGACGGCCAGCGGCACCTGCGCCGTCAGCCAGAAGGCGGTGCCCCAGAGCAGCAGTGCCGTGCCATAACAAAGCCCCACGCCGGCACGAACATGCGCGCCCATGGCCCGCGCGCTCGACTTGATACCGGCCAGCTCATCGTCCTCGCGATCTTGAAGGGCGTAGATGGTGTCGTAGCCCACCACCCAGAACAGGCTGCCGGCATAGAGCAGCAGGCCCGCCGGAGCCATTGAGCCGGTCACTTCCACCCAGCCGACCGGCGCTGCCCAGGTGAACACCAGCCCCAGCCAGACCTGCGGCCACCAGGTGATGCGCTTCATGAACGGATAGGCGGCGACCAGAAGCAGGCTCGCCAGCGCGACGATCTGCGCGGCCAGGCGCAATTGCAGCAGCACCACGAGCCCGACAAGGCAGAGTGTCACCAGCCAGGCCCAGGCGGCCTTGAGCGAGACCGCGCCGCTGGCAATGGGGCGGCTGGCGGTCCGCGCCACCTGCGCATCGAGATCGCGATCGACGATGTCGTTATAGACGCAGCCGGCGCCACGCATGACGATGGCGCCGAGCAGCAGCCACAGGATCAGCGGCCAGCGCTCGGGCAGGCCGCCTGCCAGCGCGACGGCCCACGCGCCCGGCCAGAACAGCAGCCACCAGCCGATCGGCCGGTCGAAGCGCGCCAGCAGCGCATAGGGCCGTGCTCCGCGCGGGAGCAGGCGCAGCAGGCCCCGCACCTCGGTATCGGGCATGTGGGTGGCCAGCTCGGCAGGGGCCGCGGTGGAGGCGTTCGTGTCGGTCATATCCGTCTCGCTGCCCCCTCTGCCACAGATGCGCCGCCCCTGCACAGGGCGAAAGGGGCAACTTTCTCCCGCGCCCCGCATTGGATGCGGAAAGGAGACTGCACATGGAAGACGAACGGGTCTGGGCCCATGAGAAGCGCCTGTGGACGGGCAGCGGCGCGGACGCGGCCGGCATTATCGACGCATCCTGCCTGATGGTCGTGCCTGCGGCGCCTTTCGTGATGGAAGGGGACGAAGCCCGGCAGGCCATGGATCGCGCACCCCGCTGGACGCAGGTCGACCTGGCACACGGCCGGATCGCGCGCCCGCAGGACGGGCTGATCGTGGTTGCTTATCAGGCCTTCGCCCGGCGCGAGGATGGCGAGGATTATAGTGCCTGGTGCACCTCCACCTATCGCCGGGTGGGCCATCATGACTGGCATCTTGTCCAGCATCAGCAGATGGCGGCAGCGGACGGGCCGTTGCGGACCGGCTGAGCCACCGCACCGCGAGGCCGCCATTGTTGCGCCGCGCCGCGCGCTTGGCTAGGCGAACGTCATGCCCGCCACTCCCGCCTGGCCCCCGCGCAGCGCCCCGCGCCTCCATGTCGAGACTGCGCTCGGCCCTGATGTTGCTGTGCCCGTTGAGGGCAATGCGGCGCACTATCTCCTCTCGGTCATGCGCGTGAAGGCGGGCGATACCGTGCTGCTCTTCGATGGGCGCCACGGCGAATGGGCGGCCAGCGCCGAGAGTCTGCGCAAGCGAGACCTCGTGCTGCGTTGCGTGGCGCAGACCCGGCCGCTCGAAAGCGTCCCCGATTTCTGGCTCTGCGCGGCGCCCATCAAGAAGGGCCGCATCGATCTGGTCGCGGAGAAGGCGTGCGAACTGGGCGTCGCCCGCCTCATCCCCGTCGGGACCGACCGCGCGGTCGTCGACAAGATCAATGCCGATCGCCTGCGTGCGCATCTGATCGAGGCCGCCGAGCAATGCGGCCGCAC
>DASRXY010000046.1:0-10250 GCA_035654035.1 Sphingobium sp.
GCAGATAGGGACCGAAACCCTCGACATGATAGGTGAAGACCGGCGCGCCCAGCACCAGCACGACGTCATGGCCGGCGAGCGCGCTCACCACCGCCTCGCGCGAGGCGGGGAGGAAGCCGGCGAACAAGCGGTGATCTTCCGGGAACACGGCCCGCGCCGCCATGGGCGCGACCCACACGGGGGCATTGTGCGCCTCGGCCAATTGGGCGAGCGCGCCGCGCGCCTGCTCGCGGCCGACACCCGCGCCGGCGACGATGACGGGCGACCTAGCGCCGTTCAGCGCCTCGGCCACCTGGGCCAGCAGGGCAGGCGGCGCCACGCTCTCCTGGCTCACGCGCGAGGCGGCGATCGGCTGGCAAGGCCTGTCCCAATCGTCGATCGGCACGGAGACGAACACCGGGCCACGCGGCGCCTGCATCGCCATGTGATAGGCGCGCAGGATGGCGAGCGGCACGTCCTCGGCGCGCGCCGGCTCGCAGGTCCACTTGACGAACGGCTGCGGGAATTCCGTCGCCCGCTCGGCATAGAGGAAGGGATCGTAGGGAAAGATGCTGCGTGCCTGCTGGCCGGCGGTGATGACCAGCGGCGTCTGGTTGCGATAGGCGGTGAAGATGTTGCCGAGCGCATGGCCCGTACCGGCCGACGAGTGCAGGTTCACGAAGGCGGCGTTGCCGCTCATCTGCGCAAAGCCGTCCGCCATACCGACGACGACACTCTCCTGAAGGCCGAGGATATACTGGAAATCCTGCGGCATATCGCGGAACAGCGGCAGCTCGGTGGAGCCGGGATTGCCGAACAGCGTGGTCATGCCGAGGTCGCGTAGCAGCGTCATCACGGCGTCGCGCACGGTCGGCCCTTCGGTGCGGGCCAATTTCTCAACGGCGAGGCCCCGCGCGGTCATAGCTGGAAGCTCCGGGGGCGGCGAGTCTGTGTCGGTATCATCATATTTCAGCTCTATCCGAAACGATCACATATGCGAAGGACAATGTTACAGGTTTCGCGCTCTGCGGCGCATTCCTGGCTCCACCTTTATCCTCGTCATCCCAGCGAGAGCTGGGCAGGAGATCCCGGCTTTCGCTGGGGTGACGGAAGGGAGCCTTTCGGCCCAACTCCGCTGCGTGCTCGCGCAGTCTAATCCATCGGCGCGATCAGCACCTTGCACTGGTGCGTGCGGTGCTTGAGCGCCTCAAAGGTCGCGGGCGTGTCGGCGAGGGAGACGGTCTGCGTCACCAGCGCGCGTGGTTCGGCGGCGCCGCGGTCGAGGACGTCGAGTGCGGCTTCATATTCGCCGCGCGTGAAGAAGGCCGAGGTGATGAGCCGGATTTCTTTGCTCAACATGGCAAAGCTGTTGAACGTGTCCGGTTGGTTGCACAGGCCGAGCAGCACGATGGTGCCGCGCCCGCGCACCTGGTTCACGGCCTGTGCAATGAGGCCGGGCACGCCCACGCATTCGAAGACGATGTCCGCCAACCCGCCGAGCGCGCGGGTTGAAGCACCGACCGGGTCCGCGCGGTCCACGACGAAATCGGTCGCGCCCATTTCGAGCGCTCGCTCGCGCTGGTGGCGCGCGACATCCTGCATCACCACTTTCGTCGCGCCTGCGCGGCGGGCCCAGAAGGCGACAGCGAGGCCAATGGGCCCGGCGCCGAGCACCAGCACCTTGTCGCCCGGCTTGATGCCCGAGAGCGAGACGCCGTGCAGCGCCACGGCCAGCGGCTCGACGATAGCCCCGTCCGCCAGGCTCACTGCGCGCGGCAGCACCACGCACTGATTGGGCCGGGTGAGCGCATATTCGGCATAGCCACCGCCCTGCAGGCCGAACTGGTCGCACCAGGCGAGATCGCCCGCCTTACACGCCGCGCACTGACCGCAGCTCATGAGCGGAATGACGGAGACGAGATCGCCAGTCCGCACGCCTTCCACGCCCTTGCCCAGTGCAACCACTTCGCCGGCAAATTCATGGCCCAGCACGTCGCCCGCGCCCATGCCGTAGCCCGGGTCCTCGGTCATGTGCAGGTCTGATCCGCAGATGCCGCAGCGGCCCACCTTCACGACCAGCTCGCCGTCGCCCGGCGTCGGATCGGGGAGGGTTTCGATGGCGAGGGGCTTGTGCAGACCCTGCATAACGGCAGCGCGCATGGCGGTTTCTTCCTTCCGGGTTGGGGTGTTCGGCGCTGCGCCGAACGGATTTGGCCGGCGAGACCGAGGACGTAAAGTCTAACCTCGTCAATCCCGCCAACGCGGGCATCCAATTTTGGAGTCCCGCTTTCACGGGCATGACGGGGAGAGTGGCCTGCACGCTAAAACATGCCTCGCCCTGAATGAAGTCTCTTTCGTGCCTGGCTGGAGCGCCGGACGCTCTCTCTGTCCCCGTATGAATCCATCACCGGGAGTGGCGTTAACTGGAGAAGGCCTTTGCAAAGCGTGCCTGCGCAGAAGCGCGCGCCCTCACTCCATCACCAGCACCGGCTTCACCACCGCGCCGCTCTCGCCGGCCTCAAAGGCCTCGTTGATCTGGGCGAAGGGGAAGGTGCGGATAAGGCGGTCATGCGGGAAGCGGCCGGCAAGGTGATGGCCGACCAACTCGGGCAGGAAGCCGAACAGGTCGCTGTCGCCGCCCAAAATGCCGATGACGCGCTTGCCGCCGCCCATGAAGCTCGATTCGTTGAAAGTGAGGTCGTCGGTAGGCGAGGAGGCGCCGACGATGCCCAGCGTGCCGAGTGGTGCGAGCAGGGCGAAGGCCTGCTGGATGAGCGTGTTGATGCCGGTCGTGTCGAAAGCGTAAGCGAGGCCGGCGGGGCAGAGGGCACGGATTTTCTCGAACGCGTCCTCGCTCTTGCCGTTGATCGTGTGAGTGGCGCCCATCTCGCGGGCGAGGGCGAGGCGGCTGTCGTGGACGTCGATGGCGATGATCGGGTTCGCGCCGGCGATCTTCGCAGCCATCACCGCGGCAATGCCAACGGCGCCGGTGCCGAAGATGGCAATGGGCATGCCCTTGCGTACCGCCATGCTGCGCAGCACTGCGCCCGCGCCGGTCATCAGGCCGCAGCCCAGCGGCGCGAGCGTGGCAAAGGGAATGGCGGCGGCCTCCTCCGGCACTTTCACTGTGTTGCGCGCATGGGCGATGGCGTGAGTGGCGAAGGAGGATTGGCCGAAGAAATTGGCATTCACCGGCGCCTCGCCCTGGAACGTGGTGGGGGTGCCATCGGCGCGCGTGCCGGTCCAGTTCTCGGGCACGAAATTATAGCAGTAGGTCGGCTTGTCGATGTCGCAGCTAGGGCAGTGGCCGCAACTGTTGAAGCTCATGATGACGCGGTCGCCCGGCTTCACATGGCTGACGCCAGTGCCGACCGCCTCCACGACGCCCGCGCCTTCATGGCCGAGCACCATCGGCAGGGGCGTGGGCAACTGCTTGTCGCGCGCGGCCATGTCCGTATGGCAGATGCCGCAGGCGTGGATGCGCACCAGCACCTCATCCGCGTGCAGCGTATCGAGCCGCACCTCCTCGATGGCGAAGGGCTGGTCCGCGCCGTAGCAGATGGCGGCTTGTGCAGTGGTCATGAGCGGTCTCCCAAGCTGTTCGACATTCTGTCCTATCGTCATTCCCGCACGGAACGCCCGGGATGCTGGCGGGCTCCGGGGATAGCGCGTCTATTCGAACCGTCCCAGCGCCATACCGCCGTCGATCAGCATCGGGCTGCCCGTCACATAGCTGGACGCGTCCGAAGCGAGATAAAGTGCCAGCGGCTTGATCTGCCAGGTATCGGCGATCTTGCCCATCAGTGTCGCATCGTCCCATGCCTTGCGCACGACGGGGTCTTTGAGGTGTCCGTCCGCGATGTTGGTGACGAAGGGGCCGGGCAGGATGGCATTCACGCGGATACCGAATCCGCCCAGCTCAAAGGCGAGGTGCTTCACCATGTGGATGACGCCCGCCTTGGAGGGCATGTAGGGCATGGGCACGATCGCCTCGCACATGATGCCGGCATTGGAGGCCGTGGCGATGATCGAGCCGCCTTTCCCGCCTTTCTTCATCAGCCGCGCGGCGTCCCGCATGGTGTTGTAGGCGCCGGTCAGGTTGATGGCGATGGTGCGATCCCAGTCGGCGGGGTCGTAGGTATCGACCTGGCCTTTCGGATCGCGGTGGCCAGCCGGGTTCCAGAAGCCGGGGCCCAGGCCCAGGCCTGCATTGGCGAAGCAGATGTCGAGCCCGCCATAAATGGCGGCGTGGTCGTCCATCACCTGCGTGGTGCGGGCTCGATCCGAGACGTCGAGCTGGGCGGCGCGGACCTCATGGCCCACGTCGCGCAGCCGCCCCGCTTCGCGTTCGGCGGCGTCTCCGTCCACATCCGAGAGCGTCACCTTTGCGCCGGCCTCCGCCATGGCCTCGGCATAAGCCAAGCCAATGCCGGAGGCGGCGCCGGTCACGAAGGCGCTGCGGCCGCGAATGTCGAACTGGGCAAGCGTGGACGGAGGAACGGTCACAGATAAAGCTCCGGGTTAAGGGGGATGCCGTTGGCTTTGCAGTAGCTCTCATAGTGATCCATGAACCACCAGACGTCGGCGGTCATGACTAGCTTGCCTTCGGGATCGTAGAATTCGTTGGGGCCCTGCATCCAGCCGAACAGCTTGCAGCCGTCGGGATGGTCGGTGACGAGCGTGTGGGCTTCGCCGGGCGTCTCGTAGATGAAGCAGCCCGGCGTTGCGAGCCAGTCATATTCCAGATAATGCGCGCTGCCCTCCAGGCACATCATCACCACATAGCCGCGATGCTTGTGGGTGCCGATGACGCTGGGCCCCTTCATCCACAGGATGTTGGAATAGATGTTGTGCCGCGTGTCGAAGAGCAGGTGCTTGATCGCCGCATTCTCGCCCCAGGGGACCCAGGGGCTATCCTTCTCTTCATAATGAACGAACCGACCCGGGTGGGCATGCTTGGCGATGAGGTCCGGGAACAGCTCCGGCACCTTGACGATATTGCGCTCCTGCGCTGGCGGCGCAGTCATCTTCGTTTCAGGCTTGTTCATCGCTCTCTCTCCTGCGGCGTGCCCGGTTTGTCAGGTCACGGATTGGGGTCCTCATCGAAGACGTTGAGTTCGATCTGCACGCCGGTCGGGTCGTGGATGAAGACCTGGGTCATCTTGATGACCTCCACCCGGTTCTCACGCCACGGCACGCCATGCTTCTTGAGGCGTTCGACCAGCGGGCCGAGCCCCACGCACTGAAAGGCGACATGATCGAGGCCGCCGGTGGTGCCGGTGATGTTGTCGTAGATGCCGTGCTCGCTGAGCGCGCCAGGCGTGCTGATATGGACGATGGGGTCGTTCTTGTGGTCGTACATCCAGCGCACCATCGTCTTGTCGAGATTGGACGGCGGGTCGCGCTCCTCAAGCTCCAGGATGTCACGATAGAAAGCGACCACCGGGGGGAGGTCGCGGGTGCGGATATTGACGTGATCGAGCCGCTTGATGAGCATCGGGGCCTTCCTGAACAGACGACGGGGTGCCAGCGTAATCCTGCACGGGCGTGAACTCCATGAGGCATAGCATGCGGTGCGGGCGGGGCAAATCAAGTGGCGAGCGCGCCGGGCTATTCATGCTGAGAAACGACTGCCGATTGCGGGGGAGGCGTGCGCCCCGGTAGGCGAGTCAGCAGGATGGAGCCTTCGCGCTTGGGGCAGGCGTAAGGCGTGCGGGAAGTTGATGGCTCGGGCACCGTCTTGCGCGGATCATGGCCATCATGCCCATCGGGCCCCACGTAAAAGGGGCCGGAAATCTCCGGCCCCTTCCGTCCCTTGATTCGGCGAAAGCGCGATCAGAAGTTGCGCTTGAGCGAGAGCATCCAGGTCCGCGGCAGGCCGGGCACGCCGGTATTCTCGCCGAGGGAGTTGGTGACGTCGCTCTTGGACAGGAAATAATATTTGTTGAACAGGTTGGAGACTTCCAGTGCCACGCGCCAGTCCCTGTCGGCGGTGGTGAAGCTCAGCCGCGCATTGCCCAGGAAATTGGGCTTGATGCGGCTCCAGTCCGAATTCGACGTCTCGGAGTAGATGTCGGACTGGTAGGAGCCGTCGAAGCGCAGCGAGATGGTGCCCGGCGTGATCTGATAATCATATTGGGCGCCGACGCTCCATGTCCATGCCGGCGTGTACGGCGTGACGGCCGTAATCGGAATGCCCGAGGTGCCGGTCGTCTTATACTCGAAGTCGATATAGCTCACCGAGCCGTCGAGCGTCAGGCCGTCCACCGGACGGACCGTCGCTTCCAGCTCGAAGCCCTTCACGTCCGCCTTGCCGACATTTTCCGGCTTGAGGCAGGGTGCGGAGGGGCAGGCGGTGAGCTGGAGAATGATGTCGTTATACTTGTTGAAGAACACCGCGCCATTGAGGCGCACCTTGCGGTCGAAGAAATCGGACTTGAAGCCGATTTCATAGGTGGTGAGCGTTTCCGGCTGGAAGCTGCCGAGCTGATTACACGGATCGGGCGCGGTATAGCCGGGTGCCGTGCACGAGCCGGCCGACGGGCCGTAGAAGGGACGCGGATTGACGCCGCCGCCCTTGTAGCCGGTGGAGACGGAGGCATACATCATCAGCGCATCGGAGAAGCGATAGTCGGTCGAGATGCGCCAATCCCAGCGGTCGCCACTAAACGTGTCTGAGATATTGTAGAGGCCGGCGAGCAGGCAGTTCGGCGAGTTGCCGATGCCGGTCGGGCCCGCGGTCGGCGCGCCCTGGAAGAACTCGCAGATCGGCAGGGCCGGCAGGTCGGCCGGCGTCCAGTCGCCAAACGGCACCGTCAGATCCGGGTTGCGCCGGAAATAGGTGTAGGTCTTCTCGTCATGCGAGAAGCGCACGCCGCCCGAGATGGTCCAGGCCGGGGTGATGTGGAACGTGCCGTTGGCGAACAGTGCCTTTGAGGTGGACGGCGTCGTGTCCGGGCCGTGAACGAAGTCGATGCCCGCATAATTGAGGTCGACGCGCGCGGTATATTCGCCGCTCTGGTCGAAGTAGAAGCCGCCGAGCGTATATTCGAACAGGCTGTCCCACAGATTGCCGTTCAGGCGGAGTTCCTGGCTCCAGGCATGGTGCTTCATCTGGTTATCGAGCTGCGCGACCGGAATGGGCGTCGCATCCTGATCCTGGCTCCAGCGCGATTCATACTGGCGGTAGGAGCTGATCCAGACGAGCTGGATGGAGTCGCTGAGATCGAGCGAGACGTTGCCGTGCACGCCCCAGCCGACGAAATCCTGGTTCTGAAGGGCCGTATAGGGCTTGTAGGGCGCCTGCGACGTCGGGTCCATGCCGTCGACGAAATTGGCGTAGCTCACATAGCGCGGATCGACGCCGAACTGGGCGGCGTTGAGCGTGTCGCAACTGAACTTGCCATAGGGCACGAAGTTGCAATCCAGCGGAACGGGGTTGCCATCCTTGCCCTTCAACCAGGCGCCGCCATTGGCATTGGTCGCTGCCCAGGGCTTCGTCGGGTCGAATTCGTGCGGATTGCTGGTCGTCGGACCGGCCTCGCCGGCGGCGAGCACCACCGTGGGCGCCGGCTCGGAATGATCCGAGGTGAAGTCGCCCGAAAGGTTGATCTCCAGCGTGTCGGTCGGCTGCCAGCGCAGGGCGATGCGGCCCGCGACATAGGATTGGCCGCCTTGCGTGCCTACCTTGGCGTTGGCGCCGCGCGAGTTGCTCGCCAGCACGTTGGAATTGGGGTGCGTGAGACCGTAATCGAGCACGTCGACATAGCCGTCGCTGCTCTTGGCGACGCCCGACACGCGGACGAACAGATTATTCGCCACGGCGAAATCTGCCATGCCGCGAATGTCGAGCTTGTTGTAAGCGCCATAGCCCACCGAGAGCGAGCCCCCGCCCGAGCCATCGGGCTTCACCGAGAAGAGCTTGATGGCGCCGCCGATGGAGTTTTTGCCCGCCAGCGTGCCCTGCGGACCGCGCAGGATTTCGATGCGTTCGAGGTCCATGAGGTCCAGCATGGAGCTGGACAGGGTGGGAATGTAGACATCGTCGATATAGACGCCGACGCCCGGATCGAGCGCGTAGTTGAAATCGACCTGACCGACACCGCGAATGAACGCGATGAGGCCGGCGCCGCCATTTTGCGGCTGGGGCTTGAGAGTCACGTTGGGCGCCTGCGCGGCGACTTGCGAAATATCCGTCTGACCGCGCTGCTCAAGGAGAGCGGCGTTGACGGCGGTGATCGCCAGCGGGGTGTCCTGGAGCTTGGTCTCGCGGAACTGGGCCGTCACGACGATGTCGCCGATGTCTGCTTCCAGTTCGCCGGTCTGCGGCGCGGCCGCCGCAGGTGTGTCCTGCGCATGAGCCGGCTGGGCCAGGGATGTCGCGAGCGCAAAAATGCCAACGGATACTGCGTCTTTCACACGCATATGCCTCTCCTCCAAAGTCCTGCGCCGTCTTGTTTCGTCGTAATGCGAGCGCTGGATCGGCATTGTTTAGCAGATGCGACTGTGTCTAGTAAGTAACAGATGGTGTGTCGGCGCTGCATTTTCATATCGTGAAATATGAATAGGGCTCATCATTTAGGATCAAATTGCTCAGGTCGGGGTTACTTTCCGGCTCGATTTGCTATGGGCGCGACATAAACAGAGAGATGGCAGGGAGATTCGGATCATGGCGAGCGTAAATGTCACACATGTGGGGAGCCTGCCGCGCGGCGCGGAGCTGACGCCGCTGCTGCTCGCGCGCGATCATGGTGAAGCCTATGACGCGGCGGAATTCGACCGCGTCGTGCAGGCGGCCGTCGATGATGCCGTCGCCAGGCAGGTCGCCGCGGGCGTCACCATCGTCTCGGACGGCGAACTCGGCAAGGTCGGCTACTCGACCTATATGATCGAGCGGCTGGAGGGCTTTGGCGGCCATACCGACCGCGTGCCCGCCGCCGATCTGGCGCCGCTGCCCGAACTGCGCAAGAAGCTCGCGGCCATCATGGGCGATCAGGAGTTCACCCGCGCCTCGTGCATTTCCAAGGTGAAACTGGTCAACCTCCAGCCGCTGCACGACGACATCCGCCGCTTCCGCAACGCGCTGGACAAGAACGGCAAGGGCGTGCGTGCCTTCATGAACTCGGCCTCGCCGGGTCTCATCACCGCCTTCCAGAAAAACGCCTTCTATCCCAGCCACGAGGCCTATCTGGCCGATCTGGCCGACGCGATGCGCCCGGAATACGAGGCGATCGTGGAGGCAGGGTTCGAGCTGCAACTGGATTGCCCGGACCTCGCCATGTCCCGCCACACCGGCTACCAGCATATGAGCGAGGCGGAGTTCCTCAAGGTGGCCGAAGCGAATGTCGAGGCGCTGAACGCAGCGACGGCCAATATTCCGCCCGAGAAGATGCGCATGCACATCTGCTGGGGCAATTATGAGGGGCCGCACGACCACGACATTCCGCTCGAGCGCGTGCTGGACATCATCCTCAAGGCGCGGCCGGCGACCATTCTGTTCGAGGGCGCCAATCCGCGCCACGAGCATGAATGGACCGTGTGGCGCGACGCCACGATCCCCGATGAGAAGATTTTGGCGCCGGGCATGATCGATACCTGCTCCAACTATGTGGAGCATCCCGAGCTGATCGCCCAGCGCGTCGAGCGCTTCGGCGGCATTGTCGGGCTGGACCGTGTGGTGGCGAGCACCGACTGCGGTTTCGGCACCTTCGCGGGCTATGGCAAGATCGATCCGGCAGTGACCTGGAAGAAGCTCGCCAATCTCGCCGAAGGCGCCCGTATCGCTGCGGCGCGCGGCTGACCGTCAAAAGAAAAGCCCCGCCTCTCCAGAGGAGGGGCGGGGGTGGTGCTGCAGCCGGATGGCCCGTCATGAGCAGTGCGTCGCGTGACGGCGAGGCGGGGCATCGCCACCGGTTCCAGAGTCTATCCGGGCAGGAAAGAACCAGTGCTCCTGCGCAGGCAGGAGCCTAGGACCCAGCCAAACGCCGCAGCCGCCCAAGGCTCCCGCCTACGCAGGAGCACGGGATAAGCCCCTCCCCCGAAGAGGAGGAGCTTCTTTTTTGCTCTCAACGCTTGGCCAGCTGGCTGGGCGCGGTTTCCTTGAGACCCATGGCGACGAAGCCGCTGATGACCGCGAGCACCATGAGCGCCCAGAGAAAGGTCGCGGGCCCGAAGCTGTCGTTGAGCATGCCGGCCACGGGCGGGCCCAGGACGCCGCCCAGGATTTCACAGCTCCCCATCGCAAGGCCGAGCGCGGTGGCATGGTGGCGCGC
>DASRXY010000047.1:0-4245 GCA_035654035.1 Sphingobium sp.
CGACGACCCGCGCGATCCGCCCGCCGAGATCACGCCCGAAGCCATCGACGGCAATCGCCTGCTGCTGCTGGAGGACGGTCACTGCCTCAAGGAACATGCGCTGGCGGCCTGCAACCGCGCCGAGCTGCGCACGGAGGCCTCCATCACCGGCACATCGCTGCACACGCTGGTGCAGATGGTCGACAATGGGCTGGGCGTGACGCTGCTGCCGGAGATGGCGATTCGCGGCGGCATTCTCGCCAACACGCAGATCACTGCCCGGCCGGTCCGCTCGCCACAGGCGCATCGCGACATCGCCCTCATCTGGCGGCGCAACAGCCCACGCGAGGCCGATTTCCGTATGATGGCCGACATCCTGCGCAGCGCTGCCGAAGAGCAGCGGGAAAGCGCGGCGGCGGCCTGAGGCCTCGCACTTATCCGCCGCGCCGGCGTTGCTTCAGGTCGCGAGATTGACCAACCGGCGGATCGGGCCGGGCGCGTGCGGCTCCACCCGGTCCCACAGCCGCATCGCGGCCACCACGGCAGCGAAGACGAGAGGCGGCGTCATCATCCATAGCGGCAGCCACGCCTCTTCGATCCATAGCGCCGGCAGCAGTGCGCCGACGATGTGGAACAGGATCACATGGGAGAGGAAGAACGCGAAGATCGCCCGGCGGAAGCGGGGCACGCCGCGCAGCGTCCGGGCGAAGACCCAGAAGGCCGCCGCCGTCACCGGGCGCAATACCCAGAGGTCGTACAACTCGCCCTCGCCCAGCTCCATCAGTTGCAACGCGAGCACCAGCGCGAACAGGCCCAGCGCCGGGATCGCGGGCAGGCGCACATGCACGTCCTTCCACAGCGCGATATAAATGCCGATCATGTAGAAAAACGGGATCTGCGGCCGCAGGATGATCGGGCTCTGCGGATTGAGGCTGTAATAGGCGAAGACCACCGCCGCCACCGGCAGGGGCGCCGCTCGCACCAGCCGGACAAGCACCGGCGTCAGCGCCGCCACGACGAACAGGTCGCGCAGAAAGGCCATGGGCAGCAATGCGGGCGAACCGGTCAGCGCAAAGAGCTGATTGACCAGACTCCCGTCCCGCCCCCCGAAGAGCAGGAGTTGAATCGCATTCCAGATCACCATGGGCACGAGCAGCGTCAGCGCCCGGCTGCGCACCGCTTCGCCCCAGCGCCGGCGCCCGAAAAAGGGCACCATCAGCACCCCGGAGATCACGGACAGAAGCGGCACGCTGGAGCGCCCGAGCACATCGACGATGATCGTACTTATACTCTGCGCAAACGGCCCGGCGGGCTGCGCGGCGAAGTGGAGATGCACATAGCTCATGAAGAGAATGCAGAGGAACCGCGCATTCTCGATAGGCGCGGAAATCGCGCGGACAAAGGCCCTGAGCTCGCCCTCGTCCATCTCCTGCTTGAACATCGGCAGACCCCCAACCGAGATCCGCCGCCGGCACATAATCCGCGCCCTCAGGTCAGAGCAGCCGATCTCCGGGGGAGCCAGTGGCAGATCCGGCCGCTATTTGCGTGGGGAGTTGAGTCCGTTTTGCTCGCCATTCCACTCCGCCGCGCGCGCGTCGTCGGCGGCGCGGGCTTCCACCCAGTCGCGGCGCCCATCGCGGCGGATGGTCTGTTTCCAGAAGGGCGCCGAGACCTTGAGCCAGTCGATGAGGAAGGCGCAGCTCTCCAGCGCCGCGACGCGGTGAGATGAGGCGGTGGCGACGAAGACGATGCGCGCGCCCACCGGCAGCGTGCCGTAACGATGGATGACCGTGGCGCCCAGCAGCGGCCAGCGCGCGGCGGCTTCTTCCACCACGGCGCGCACGCGCGGTTCGGTCATCGCCGGATAATGCTCCAGATGCAGCGCCTCCAGGCCGCCATCGTCGCGCACCAGGCCTGTGAAGCTGGCGATGCCGCCGCCGCCCAGGGCCTCCAGCGCCGTCAGTTCCGTGCCCGGGTCGAAATCCTCGGCGCAGACGCGCGTGACGAGACGCGGCGCCTCAGCCACCACCCGTCACCGGCGGGAAGAGGGCCAGCTCCCGCGCCTCGCCGATCTCGCTGTCGAGCGGCACGAAGCGCTGGTCGAGCGCGGCGCGCAGCCGGGCCCGGTCGGCAAAGGCCGCTTCATGGCCGGCGCTCGCCCCGGCGAGCTGATCGAGCAGGGCGGCGATGGTCGTGCCGGGTGCCGGGCGCGCGATGCGCTCTTCATCCAGGCCGATGCGCTCGCGCACCCACGCAAAATAGAGCAGTGTGAGCGACGCCATGATTCAGTCCGCCATGTGCTTCAGGCCGACGCGCAGATAGTCCCAGCCGGTAATCAGCGTCAGCAGCGCCGCGCCCCACAGCGTCACGAGGCCGAGCGTCTCGACAATGGGCCATTGCGGCAGACCGCCCGCCAGAATGAGCGCGCCGAGCGCAACCAGTTGGCACGCCGTCTTCCACTTGGCGAGCTGCGAGACCGGTACCGAGATGCGCAGCCCCGCCAGATATTCGCGCAGACCCGAGACGGCGATCTCGCGCAGCAGGATGACCAGCGCCGCGACGATATGCGTCCCCTCAATGTCACGCGTGGCGCACAGGATCAGGATGACCGCGCCCACCATGATCTTGTCGGCGATGGGATCGAGGAAGACGCCCAGCCGCGAAACCGTGCCCTGCGCGCGGGCCAGATAGCCGTCGAAATAATCGGTGACGCCCATCAGCACATAGAGGCCGAAGGCCGCGAGATAACCAATGCGCCATTCGTGGCCATGCTGGGCGGGCCAGAGCAGGGCGACCAGCAGCGGAACGGCCAGGATACGCGAGAGCGTGAGGAGGTTCGGCAGGAGAAGCACGGCCCCTTGGGCCTGCCACAGGCGCGCGACGCAGACAAGAGCCCGCGACGGCCGCGACGATCGCCAGATGCATTCCCCCCTTTTTTCATCGATATTTCGGCGTTAAGAGCCGCGCACGGCGGCAAGTGCTCCGCCCGGCCTTGAGAGTTTCCAGCCCTATGCAGGCATCCCTGCGCCTCCTTGCGCACCGCAAGTTCCTGCCGCTTTTCGTCACGCAGTTCCTGGGGGCCTTCAACGACAACCTGTTCAAGACGGCGATGATTCTGTTCGCCACCTATGTAGTGTTCAAGGATCCCCAGCAGGAATCGACGTTCAACGCGGCCGCGACGGGCCTGTTCATCCTGCCCTTCTTCCTGCTCTCCGCGCTTTCCGGCCAGCTAGCCGACAATATGGACAAGGCGCGCATCATTCGCGCCGTGAAGCTCGCCGAGATCGGCATCATGATGGTGGGCGGGCTGGGCCTGCTGCTGTGCGAGCATCACCCCATGACCGGCGTCGTGCTGATGCTGGCGGCGGTGCTGGCGATGGGCGTGCACTCCACCTTCTTCGGCCCCATCAAATATGCCATCCTCCCCCAGCATCTGGACGAGGACCATGTGCTGGGCGGCACCGGTCTGGTCGAGGCCGGCACCTATGTCGCCATTCTTGCCGGCACCATCGTGGCCGGCTGGATCACCCCGCCGCAGGCCGCGGCCGCCGTGCTCGGCGTTGCCGCGCTGGGCTGGATCGCCGGCCGGTTCGTGCCGCCGGCGCCGCGCCTGGGCCCGCCGGTAGAGCTGGATTACAACATGTTCCGCGCCTCCTGGCGGCTCATCAACGGCACCATGCACATCCGCCGGCTGTTCCTGGCAATCATGTCGATCAGCTTCTTCTGGATGATCGCCACCGTGCTGGTCATCATCTTCCCGCCGCTGGTGAAAAACGATTTCACCGCCAGCAAGGAAGTGGCGAGCCTGTTCCTCGCCATCTTCTCGATTGGCGTGGCCGTGGGCTCCATCGCGATCAACCGCCTGCTCCAGGGCCATGTCTCGGCGCGTTACGCCCCGGCCTCGGTGCTGATGATGGCGGCCTTCATCTGGTTCTTCCATTATGTCTCGGGCGGCTGGGTGCAGGCGGGCGGGGACGCACTCTACACCGTGCCGGAGTTCCTGGCGCAGCCGCATAGCTGGCGCGTGCTCTTCGCGCTGTTCGGCATCGCGCTGTTCGGCGGCATGTTCGTGGTGCCGCTCTATGCCTTCATGACCACCACCGTCCCCAAGGACGAGACCGCGCGCACCGTGGCCGCCAACAATGTGGTGAACAGCGGCGCCATGGTGTTCGGCGCGCTGGTCATCATGGGCGCGACGGGCGCGGGCTTCTCCAATCGCGATGCGCTGCTCGCCGTGGTGGTGATGTGCTTCTTCTCGGCGGGGCT
>DASRXY010000048.1:0-3862 GCA_035654035.1 Sphingobium sp.
CGGTATAGGCCCAGGCCAGGCCCGGCCATTCCACCAGCGAGGGGAAGCTCACCGAGACCACCGCATTGGCGATCCACTGGAAGAAGCCAGCCACTGCCAGACCGGAGCCGCGGATCTGGTTGGGGAACATCTCGCCGAGCATCACCCACATGATCGGACCCCAGCTCAGGTTGAAGAAGATCACATAGAGATTGGCGGCGACCAGCGCGATGATGCCATTGTTGCCCGGCAGTGACACGGCGCCGTCCGCGCCCGTGACCGCCGTCGAGAAGGCATAGGCCACGATCGCCAGCGTCACCGCCATGCCCGCCGATCCGAATAGCAGGAGCGGCTTGCGGCCGATCTTGTCGACCAGCGCGATGGTGGCGAGGCAGGCGCCGATGGAGAGCACGCCCGAGAGGATATTGGTCTGGAGCGCGTAATCCTCGGAGAAGCCCACGGCCTCCCAGAGCGTGGCGCCGTAGTAGAAGACCACGTTGATGCCCACGAACTGCTGAAAGACGGCCAGGCCGATGCCGGTCCATACGATCGGGCGGATCTTGCCGGTGCTCTTGTTGATGAGGTCGCTCAGCTTGGGCTTGTGATGATCGCCGGCCAGGCTTTCGCTGATCTCGCGGACCTTGCGCTCGGCCTCCGCCTCGCCGAACAGGCGGGCGAGCACGCGATGCGCGTCGTCGCGGCGGCCCTTCACCACCAGATAGCGCGGGCTCTCCGGGATGACGAGCAGGGCCAGGAAATAGATGGCTGCGGGAATGGCCTGGAGCCAGAACATCCAGCGCCAGGCGGCATAGCCGCCCCACAGCTCCGCCGTCGATCCACCAGCATAGCGGGCCAGCGCGAAATTGGCGACGAAAGCGCCGGTGAGGCCAGTGATAATCATCACCTGCTGCACGCTTGAGAGGCGGCCCCGGATGCTCGCCGGGGTCACTTCCGAGATATAGACCGGCGAAATGACGCTCGCCGCGCCCACGCCCAGGCCGCCGATAATGCGTGCGATGATGAAAATAGCCGAGGAGCTGGCGACGCCGGCGAGGAGGGCGCTGAGGAGGAAGAGCACGGCTGCCACCATCATGGTGCTGCGCCGGCCGATCAGGTCCGCAAGGCGCCCGGCCCCGAAGGCGCCGATGGCCGAGCCCACGAGAATGGCGCCGACATTGACGCCCACGCCCAGCTTGTCGAGCGAGAAGGTGGATTCCAGGCCCTTCTGCGTGCCGTTGATGACGCCTGAATCATAGCCGAACATGAAGCCGCCAATGGTGGCGACCGCCACGATGGCGGCAATGAAGCCGATATTGATGCGCGCCTGTAGCGCGTCTGCCGACGTTGCCATGCTCTCCCGCTCCTCTCTCTTCGTTCTCATTTTGTCTTGTCTTGCATGTTCTCTGTTTTGTTCGTCCTGGCGGCCGCAGCCTAGCCGGCTCTTGCCGCGATGCCAGTGAGCCGCGCGGGCGTCACCGCCACGCCTGCCACGCCGGGATCAAAGGTGAAGAGATTGCCCGCATCCGGCTGCAAGGGCAGTGCCGCTGCGGGGATGCCCGCGCGGGCCGTGGCGGCATAGGCGGTCTTCAACTCCGGTCCGCCGAAACACATCTTGGTGACGTTGGCGGTGGGGAAATGGACGGTCTTGATGAGCTTGCCCGCAGGATCGTAGCGCCGCATGCCCCAGCCGTCATAGAGGCCAGTCCACAGGCACCCCTCCGCGTCGACCACCGGGCCGTCCGGGAAGCCGCCGCCGTCCTCGATCCACACGAAGGGCTCCGCCTTGCCCAGCGAGCCGTCGTCGCGGACCGGGATGCGGTAGATGATCCGCCCCAGCGTGTCGGTATGATAGAGCAGCGTGCCTTCCGCATTGAGCGCGGGCCCGTTGGTGATGGCAACGGGCGCGACACCCGTGTCGGCGCACAGCCCGCCAGCGCAGCGATAAAGATGGCCCGTCACCTGTTTCTCGCCATCGTCCATCGAGCCGAACCACAGCCGGCCCTTGCTGTCCGTTGTCGCGTCGTTGAGGCGGTTGCCGGGCCTGTCCGGCTCGGGATTATGGACGAGCGAGACAGCGCCCGTGGCGGGATCGAAGCGGTGGATGCCGGTCTTGAGCCCCACGATCATCGCGCCGCCCTCAGCCGGGAGGATCCAGCCCACCTGCTCGGGTAGCGCCCAGTCCTTATGAGCGCCGCTGGCCGGATCGTAACGGTGGACCTTGCGGCTCTTGATGTCGACGAACCAGACGGCATCGCCGATCCAGATCGCCCCTTCGCCCAGCGTGGCCCCCACGGCCAAAACCGATTTCGCAACCATGGTCAGCTCCACCCTGCGTCGATGAAATAGCCGTGTCCGGTACACATATGCGCGTCGTCCGAGGCCAGGAACGTCGCAAGTGCGGCCACGTCCGAGGGCTGGATGCGCCCGTTGAGGCATTGCGCGGCGACGATCTGCGCCTCACCCTCGGCCGAATACCATCGCTCCTGCCGGGGCGTCTGGACATTGCCGGGAATGATGGCGTTAACACGGATTTTGTCGCGCCCCAGTTCGCGGGCCAGGCTGCGCGTCAGGCCCTCGATAGCGGCCTTGGCCGTCTGGTAGAGCGCAAGATCGGGCAGGCCCAGATGCCAACTGATCGAGCCCAGGTTGAGGATGGCGCCGCCGCCGCGGGCGCGCATGCCGGGGATGACCGCCTGCGCCGCGAAGAAATGATGCCGCAGGTTCACGGCCATGCGATCTTCCCAATAAGCTGGCGTCACCTCGTCGAGACTGTGGCGATCGTCATTGCCGGCATTGTTGAGCAGCACGTCGATGCCGCCTTCGGGCGTGAGAACCATGTCGATGGCGGCCTTGAGTGCGGTCAGATCGGTGAGATCGCAATTGATGAAGCGCACGCCGGGGATGCGCGCGGCCAGGGCTTCCCCGGCGCGCACGTCGATATCGAGAAAGGTGACGCGGGCGTCCTGCGCGGCAAAGGCTTCCACCAGCCCCGCACCGATGCCGGATGCGCCCCCGGTCACGAGCACCCGCTTGCCCGCGAGGCTCGGATAGATGGCATGTCCGGTGGACAAAGCTGCGGCCGTGCTCATGCGTTCTCGCGTGCGTGAAGCAAGCCGCGCCCGGCGAGGTTTGCCATGAGTGCGTTCACGCCCATCGTCCAGGGCGGTGCATCGCGCGATGTGACCACGCGGTTGACGAGATGCCCCAGCCGGGGACTGGCAATGGTGACGATGTCGCCCAGCTTGTGCGTGAAGCCTCGGCCCGGTTCGTCGCGATCCTGGATGGGCGCGAAGAGTGTGCCAAGGAAAAGCACGAAGCCATCCGGATACTGATGTTCGGAGAGGGTCTGGCGCACCAGCTCCAGCGGATCGCGGCTGATCTCTGCCATGTTGGAGGCGCCCTCAAGCGCATAATTGTCTTGCGCGCCATCCACGCGCAGCGTCACCGCCGCGGCGCGCACGTCGTCAATGGTGAAGCGCGTGTCGAACAGGCGAACGAGCGGTCCCAGCGAGCAGGAGGCGTTGTTGTCCTTGGCCTTGCCCAGCAGCAGCGCGGAGCGCCCCTCGAAATCGCGCAGGTTGACGTCGTTGCCCAGCGTCGCGCCCACGGCATGGCCGTGGCTGTCGACCAGCAGGGCGATCTCGGGCTCGGGATTGTTCCAGGTGGAATCGGAGCGCACGCCGATCTCCGCGCCTGCGCCGACGGTGGAGAGGATCGGCGCCTTGGTGAACACCTCCGCGTCGGGCCCGATCGCGACTTCTAGATATTGCGACCAGAGGCCGTCCTCGATGAGCGCGGCCTTGAGCGCCAGCGCTTCCGCCGTGGCGGGCACGACGGAGCGGATCGAGCCGCCCATGCGGCTTTCCAGCCGTTCGCGAATGGC
>DASRXY010000049.1:0-12882 GCA_035654035.1 Sphingobium sp.
GATCAGCTATTCGCCCACGTTCGGCTACGATATCTGCGCGCGTCGCATGTCCAGCCAGACCCGCGCATCCGAACGCTTCGACCTGGGGCGCTGGCGTATTGCGGGCAACGGCGCGGACATGATCCGCCCCGACGTGATGCAGGATTTCGTCGACGCGTTCGGCGAGGCCGGCTTCCGCCCCGGCGCCTTCCTGCCGAGCTACGGCCTTGCCGAGACGACGCTGGCCGTGACCATCATGCCGCCGGGTGAGGGCATCGTCGTCGAGCTGGTGGAGGAGACGGATCTGTCCGGTGGCGTTGCGCCGCAAGACCGGCCGCAGCGCTTCCGCGCCATCGTCAATTGCGGCCGGCCGGTGCTGGGCATGACCGTGGAAATTCGCGACGATTTTGGCGCGATCCTGCCCGAGAAGACGATCGGCAAGGTGTGGACCACCGGCAATTCGCTGATGGCCGGCTATTTCCGCGACGAGGAATCGACGCGGGCCTGCATGGTCGATGGCTGGCTGGACACCGGCGACATGGGCTATCTCTCGGACGGCTATCTCTACATCGTCGGCCGCGCCAAGGACATGATCATCATCAACGGCAAGAACCACTGGCCGCAGGATATCGAGTGGGCGGTAGAGCAGCTCCCCGGCTTCAAGCAGGGCGACATCGCTGCTTTCTCCATCACCACGCCCGGCGGCGAGGAAGCGCCGGCCGTGCTCGTCCATTGCCGCGTCTCGGACAATGAAGAGCGCGCCCGCCTGCGTGAGGAAATCCGCGAGCGCGTCCGATCCATCACCGGCATGAACTGCGTGGTGGAGCTGGTGCCGCCCCGGTCGCTGCCGCGTACCAGCTCGGGCAAGCTCAGCCGTTCAAAGGCGCGGCGCCTGTACCTGGCTGGCGAGATCGTCCCCTACGACGTCGCGGCCTGATCGGTCCAAAGCTGCGCCCATTGACGCTGCCCCGGTGGCGGCCTTGCTAAGGTGTGCCGCGCTGTGATGGTGCCGCGGATGATGCGACATTGCCTTGTGCGGGCGGCCGGCGATTGGCCTCGGATGATGTCGATTCACCGTCCTCACTGGGTTGCCGGCGCTTCGGCCGCAGCGCGAGGCGTTCGTGCATGGCCGGCAGCTCTATGCGGTGGGCGCCATGGCGTCCCGGCGGACGCGTGCCGATGGTTTCCATCGTGCTGGCCGATCTGATCTGCATGCGCCCATATGCACTCGGTACAGGGCACGGGCGGTCACTCTTGAGAAGGTGGGGCGCATCGGCGGATGCTCGCCGACCGGCCCCAACAGGGCCGGGAGATTATCCAGCGTCTAGTGGACCGGCGGCGCGGGCACCGGCAGGACCATCAGCAGATCGACGGCGGCGCTGGCATGTCTCGTTGAAGCCCGCAATTCCAGCGCTTGGCCATGGGCTGGCAGTCGGGTGACATGTTGGCGCTTGCCCAGGTCGGAGGAGCCGGCTTTCAAGGGTTGGCTGGTGGGGAGACTCGTTGCACTCCGCCCTATGTAGACAGGAGCGCTGGAGCGCCGCGAACTGCCCGCGCTCCTTATAGAATCTCGCGCACGGCTTCCGGTGGACGGCCCAGGCGCACGCCTTTCTCGGTCTCCACAAGCGGCCGCTCGATCAGAATGGGGTCAGCGACCATCGCATCGAGAATGGCCTCGTCGCTTGAGTCCTTGAGCGCCTTGGCGCCCTCCTCGCCTTTGCGTAGCCCTTGGCGCGGGGTCATGCCGGCGCGGGCATAGAGAGCGGCAAGCGTCTCGCGGGTGGGCGGCGTCTTGAGATAGTCGACCACCTCCACCTCCACGCCCGGCGTTCCTTCCAGGATCGCCAGTGTCTCGCGCGATTTGGAGCAGCGCGGATTATGCCAAATGGTCGCTTTCATGGGGGTCCTCCTTGTCCGGCGCCACAAGCGTGCGCTGCATGCAAACGATATCGAGCCAGCGGCCGAATTTATAGCCCACATTGTCCATGCGCCCGGCGTGTCGGAAGCCGAGCCGCGCGTGGAGAGCGACCGAGGCGGGTTCAGCGTCGCCGATGATGGCGAGCATCTGGGTGAACCCGCTCGCGCGCGCGGCCTCGATCAGGGCGGCGAGCAACGCCGTGCCGATGCCATGCCCCAACCGGTCGATGCGGACATAGATGCTGTCTTCGCAGCAATGGCAAAAGGCGGGCCGGTCGCGGAACTGTGCGGCATAAGCGAAAGCGAACAAGGCGCCCTCTGCCTCCGCGACCAGGAAGGGCCAGCCGTGCGCCTGCACAGACTCGATCTTGCCGCCCCAATGGTCGGCCGGCGGTGGTTCGGTATCGAACGTCGCGGTGCCGTGGCGGACGTGATGGGCGTAAATCATGGCGATCTGCGCGGAATCTTCCAGCCGCGCAGATCGGATCGTCAGTCCGCCTTCTGTCGCTCCAGCCATTCTTCCAGCCACTTGATCGAATAGTCGCCGTTCTGCACGTCGGGATCGGCGATCAGGCGCTGGTGCAGGGGAATGGTGGTCTTCATGCCCTCGATGACGAACTCTTCCAGCGCGCGCTTGAGGCGCATCAGGCAGCCTTCGCGAGTGCGGCCGTATACGATCAGCTTGCCGATCATCGAATCGTAATAAGGCGGCACCATATAGCCCTGATAGAGCGCGCTATCGACGCGCACATGCATGCCGCCGGGGACATGGTACATGCTCACCCGGCCCGGGGACGGCGCGAAGGTGACGGGATCTTCGGCATTGATGCGGCACTCGATGGCGTGGCCGGTGAAGACCAGCTCGTCCTGTGTCACCGAGAGCGGCAGGCCGTCGGCGATGCGGATCTGCTCGCGCACCAGGTCGAAGCCGGTAATCATCTCCGTCACCGGATGCTCCACCTGAATGCGGGTGTTCATCTCGATGAAGTAGAATTCGCCGTCCTCGTACAGGAACTCGATGGTGCCCGCGCCGCGATAGCCCATGTCGGCCATCGCCTTGGCGACGAGACCGCCCATGCGGGCGCGCTCGGCCGAGGAGATGACGGGAGAGGGCGCTTCCTCCAGCACTTTCTGGTGGCGGCGCTGGAGCGAGCAGTCGCGCTCGCCCAGGTGGATGGCGTTGCCCTTGCCATCGCCAAAGATCTGGAACTCGATATGGCGCGGATTGCCGAGATATTTCTCCATGTAGACGGTGTCGTCGCCGAACGCCGCCTTGGCCTCGCTCTTGGCCTGAGACATCAGACTCTCGAACTCGTCTTCGCTCTGCACCACCTTCATGCCGCGCCCGCCGCCGCCAGAGGCCGCCTTGATGAGCACGGGATAACCGATTTCCTTAGCGAGGCGCTTGGCCTCCGCCACGTCCTCGATGGCGCCATCTGACCCGGGCACCAGCGGCAGGCCGAGCGCGCCGGCGGTGCGCTTGGCTTCCACCTTGTCGCCCATGATGCGGATGTGCTCGGGCTTGGGGCCCACGAAGATGAGATTATGCGTCTCGATGATTTCGGCGAACTGGGCGTTCTCGGAGAGGAAGCCGTAGCCGGGATGGATGGCGTCCGCGCCGGAGATTTCGGCTGCCGAGATGATCGCGGGAATGTTGAGATAGCTGTCCCGGGCTGCCGGGGGGCCGATGCAGATCGCCTCGTCGGCCAGGCGCACATGCATGGCGTCGGCATCCGCGGTGGAATGGACTGCCACCGTCTTGATGCCCATTTCGTGGCAGGCGCGATGGACGCGCAAGGCGATCTCGCCGCGATTGGCGATCAGCAGCTTCTCGATGCTCATGATCTCGCCGCCCTCAAGCGACCACGATCAGCGGCTGGTCATATTCGACCGGCTGACCGTTTTCCACCAACACGGATTTTACGGTTCCGGCGGTGGGGGCGGTAATAGGATTCATGACCTTCATCGCCTCGACGATGAGCAGGGTCTGCCCCGCCTTCACGCTGTCGCCGACCTTCACGAAGGCGGGAGCATCGGGTTCGGGCGAGAGGTAGCAGGTGCCGACCATGGGCGACTTGACCGCATTGGCATGGTCCGCGCCGGCGGCGGGCGCTTCCGGGGCGGCAACAGCAGGTGCGGCGGCCGGAGCGGGCGCGGCGAGCGGCGCGGCTGCGGGCGCGTAGGTGGCGTGGGTCGCGGCGGGCTTTCGGGCGACGCGGATGCGGCGGTCGCCATCTTCCACTTCGATTTCGGTGAGGTTGGTCGCGTCCAGCATCTCGGCGAGCTCGCGCACGAGCTTCACGTCCACCTGCATTGCGCCCTGATCAGTCTTGTCGCCCATTGTGTTCCCTTGCGTCGCCCTTGCGTGGAGCCGTTTTTCTTGTTGGATTGGCGGACGGGCCTATTGCCGTTCGCGCCGGAACGCAACAGCCCTTGGGCCGGGATTTCGCTCAATCCTGATCCAGCGCCGCTTCCAGTGCCAGCATATAGCCCAACGGACCGAAGCCCGCGATGGTGCCCTTGGCTGCCATGCCCACATAGCTGTGATGACGATAGGCCTCCCGCGCGGCAGGGTTGGAGAGGTGCACTTCGATCACCGGCGCGCTGATGGCGCGGATCGCGTCATAAAGCGCCAGGCTGGTGTGCGTATAGGCGCCGGCATTGAGAATGACGGCGATCGCGCCCTCCGCATTGGCCTCGTGCAGCCAGTCGATCAGATGCCCTTCATGGTTGGACTGGCGGAAATCGATCTCCACATTGGCGCGGCGCGCTTCGTCCTCCATGCGTTCGGCGATGTCGTCCAGCGTGTCGTAGCCGTAAATCTCCGGCTCGCGCATGCCGAGCAGGTTGAGATTGGGACCGTTGAGGACGTAGATCTTGCGCAGGTCGGCCATCAGCCAGTGGGTCCTTTTGGTTGCGAGCCTCGGGCCTCCCCCTATATGGCGAGTGCAATGGGTCTCAAAGCGAAAGGTGAATAAGGGCAATGAGCGTGGACGGCACGATCGAGATCTTCGTCAATGGCGAGCATCGGCGCGTCCGCGAGGGCCTGACGCTGGCCCAACTCGCCAACGAGCTGGGGCTGGACCCGGCCAAGGTGGCGGTGGAGCGCAACCTGCACGTGGTGCCGCGCTCGATGCTGTGCGACGTGATCGTCGAGGATGGCGACGAGCTGGAGATCGTCCATTTCGTGGGCGGCGGCGACGGCACGCCGGCGCTGGTTGACGATCGGTGGACGGTGGCCGGCAAGACCTTCCGCTCGCGCCTGATTGTCGGCACCGGCAAATACAAGGATTTCGCCCAGAACGCCGCCGCCGTGGCGGCGAGCGGCGCGGAGATCGTCACCGTGGCGGTGCGCCGCGTCAATGTCTCCGATCCCAAGGCGCCGATGCTCACCGATTTCATCGACCCCAAGAAGATCACCTATCTGCCGAATACGGCCGGCTGCTACACCGGTGAGGAAGCGATCCGCACGCTGCGCCTGGCGCGCGAGGCGGGTGGTTGGGACCTTGTGAAGCTCGAAGTGCTGGGCGAGGCGCGCACGCTCTATCCGGACATGGTCGAGACACTGCGGGCCACTGAAATCCTCGCCAAGGAAGGTTTCAAGCCCATGGTCTATTGCGTTGACGATCCCATCGCCGCCAAGCGGCTGGAGGATGCCGGCGCCGTCGCCATCATGCCGCTGGGCGCGCCGATCGGATCGGGCTTGGGCATCCAGAACCGCGTGACCATTCGCCTGATCGTGGAAGGAACGAAGCTTCCGGTGCTGGTCGATGCCGGAGTCGGCACCGCATCGGACGCCGCCGTGGCCATGGAGCTGGGGTGCACCGGCGTGCTCATGAACACCGCCATCGCCGAGGCGCGCGATCCGGTGCTGATGGCCGCCGCCATGAAGGCCTCGGTGGAGGCGGGCCGCATGGCCTATCTGGCTGGGCGTATGGGGCGGCGCATGTATGCCGATCCGTCCAGCCCGCTCGCCGGTCTCATCTGAACCGATCTCACCTGAAACCGAATTGCGACGGGCTGAGTGGAACCCGGCCCTCGTCCCCGCGTTTTCCCATCGAACGCCGGATACTCCGGCTAGGAATGATGGAGAACAAGCCATGGGCGAGATGCTCGACAAAGTGAAGGGCACGGCCAACGAGGCGGCCGGCAAGGCCAAGCAGGCTTATGGCGATGCTACCGACAATTCGGAGAAGAAAGCCGAGGGCATGGGCCAGGAGCTGAAGGGCAAGGCCCAGAAGCTGAAGGGCGATGTCAAGGGCGCCGTCAACAAGCTCTGACCCCGCACCAGTTGTGGCCGAGGCGTCTAGTCTCGGTCGAAAAGAAGGGCCGCTTCCGTCTGGGAAGCGGCCCTTTTTAGGGCCTGGCGCAGAAGGCGAGTGCCCGGCCGCCAACGCCCGCATCAACGGGCCTATCCGGCGGAAATCCTTCGATATCGAATGAAACTGCGGGTTTGACCCACGCGCAGGTGCCGCCTATGTCGCCCCCAATCGTCCAGTTGGGTGCAGGAGAGTCGTTGATGAAGAAGCTCTATCCCGATGCCAAGGCCGCGCTCGACGGCCTGTTGTTCGACGGCATGCAGATCTGCGCGGGGGGCTTTGGCCTGTGCGGCATTCCCGAGCGGCTGATCGACGCGGTTCGGGACTCGGGCGTCAAGGATCTCACCATCGCCTCCAACAATGCCGGTATCGACGGTGAGGGGCTGGGCAAGCTGCTGCGCACGCGGCAAGTCAAGAAGATGATCTCCTCCTATGTCGGTGAGAACAAGGAGTTCGAGCGGCAATATCTGGCCGGCGAGTTGGAGGTGGAGTTCTGTCCGCAGGGCACGCTGGCCGAACGCTGCCGGGCGGGCGGCGCGGGCATCGCCGGCTTCTATACCCGCACCGGCGTCGGCACGCTGGTGGCCGAGGGCAAGGAAGTGAAGACGTTCGACGGCGAGGATTATATCCTCGAGCGCGGCATCTTCGCCGACGTCGCCATCATCAAGGGCTGGAAAGCGGACGAGAGCGGCAACCTCATCTTCCGCAAGACCGCGCGCAACTTCAACGCGCCCATGGCAACGGCTGCGAAGATCTGCGTGGCCGAGGTGGAAGAAGTGGTGCCCACCGGCACGCTGGATCCGGACTGCATCCACCTGCCGGGCATCTATGTGAAGCGCATGATTGTCGGCGCGCCTTACGAGAAGAAGATCGAGTTCCGCACGGTCCGAGCCCGCGAGGCCGCGTGACCGTGCGCGCCGCCGCCCTGTTGGCGGCGCTGGCCCCGGCAGCGATGCTGGCCGGCTGCGCCGCGAGCGCTCCGCCGCGTCCGCTGGGTGCGGAGACGGCGCCCGCTGCCACCACGCCGGCTGAGGCGGAGCAGGACGCGGTTGGGCAGGAGCGGCTGAGGCGCTTCCAGTATCTTTACGGCTCCGGCGAGGCGGCGGCGCTGTCCATCGCCACCTTTCAGGCTCTGGTGGGCCACGCCCGCGCGCAGGTCGCCTCCCGGCCGGCGGAGGGCGTGGTGCTGACGGCCGAATCGACGCTCGATGCGCCGAGCTTCGTGGGCTGCGGCGACAAGCCGCTGGCAGCGGTATTCGACGTGGATGAGACGCTGATCCTGAACCTGGGCTATGAATATCGTGAGGCGGCGACCGGCCGGGGCTTCGATGCAGTGAGCTGGCGCCGCTGGGAAGAGACCGGCGGGGCGCGAGTCGCGGCCGTTCCGGGTGCCGTGGCGGCGCTGAATGCGCTGCGCCGCATGGGCGTGACAGTCGTCTTCAACAGCAACCGCAGCGCTGCCAATGCCGCGCAGACCGCCGAGGCCCTGCGCCGGGCGGGCCTCGGCGAGGCCGTGCATGGCGAGACGCTGTTCCTCTCGGGCGATGATGCCATGGGCGGTCGCAAGGACGGCCGCCGCGCGGCCATCGCCGAGCGCTATTGCGTCATCACCATGGCCGGCGACCAGCTCGGCGACTTCACCGACCTGTTCAATCAGGAAGGCATGACCGCCAAGGGCCGCCGCAGCGAGGTTTCCAGCGGCTGGGCGACCAAGCTCTGGGGCGCAGGCTGGTTCCTGCTGCCCAACCCGGTTTACGGCGCCGCCCTGCAAGGCGGCCTTGACGACCTGTTCCCCACGGACAAGAGGTGGGACGATCCCGCCGAGGAGAAAGCGAATGCCCTGGACCCGCGATGAAATGGCCGCGCGTGCGGCGAAGGAACTCAAGGACGGCTTCTACGTCAATCTCGGCATCGGCATTCCCACGCTGGTCGCCAACCACATTCCCGCCGGCATGGAAGTGACGCTGCAAAGCGAGAACGGCATGCTCGGCATCGGGCCCTTCCCCTATGACGAGGATGTCGACCCCGATCTTATCAACGCCGGCAAGCAGACGATCAGCGAGCTGCCCAACAGCGTGTATTTTTCGTCCTCGGACAGCTTCGCGATGATCCGGGGCGGCCATATCGACCTCACCGTGCTGGGCGCGATGGAAGTGAGCGAGAAGGGCGACATCGCCAACTGGATGATACCGGGCAAGATGATCAAGGGCATGGGCGGCGCCATGGACCTCGTCGCGGGCGTCAAGAAGATCATCGTGGTGATGGAGCACACCGCCAAGACCGGCGCGCCCAAGTTCATCCCCGAATGCACCCTGCCGCTCACCGGGCGCAATGTGGTGGACATGATCGTGACGGACCTGTGCGTCTTCCAGCGGCCGGATCATCAGTCGCGCTTCCGTCTGGTGGAGCTGGCGCCGGGCGTGACCGCCGAGGAAGTCGCGGCCAAGACCTCGGCCAGCTACGACGTGGCGCTGGCGGCGGCCTGAGGGCGGGCGGGGCTTTATCGCCCCGCTCATGATCTGCCCGGGCGCGGGGGTTTCCGCCTGTCCCGGCATTTGGGCTCTGCGCCTCGTCTCTGCCCCGCCGGCGCCGAGTTTTTCCTCCACACCGACTGGCCTCGCCATTCAGCACTGAGCCTGCGGCGCGTTTGCAGGCGGAGACCCTCGCATAATGTCCGGCGCCGTCCTGCGCGGTATGGGCGCGCCGCCGAGCCACGCCCCGCAATGCCAATTCCGCTCGGCTCTCCGAACCGCTTGCCTGAGGGCTTACTCCCGGGCAACAAGGCGCCCGACGAAAAGATCAAAAAGGGGAGGGGCCGTGTTCAGGGCCAAGGAGCGTCCGCGTCTCGCGCTCGTGTTACTGACGGCGATCGGCGTCGTCGGGTTCATCGACCGCATCATCATGAACGTGCTGGTCCAGCCGCTGAAGGCGGAGTTCTCGCTTAGCGACAAGGAGATCGGCCTGCTCAACGGCCTGGCCTTTGCCGCGCTTAATGTGGTGCTGGGCATCGCGGTGGCGCGGCTGGCCGAGCGCAAGCATCGCATCAGTCTCATTGCCATCGGTACATTGTTCTGGTCCGTCGCCACCGCTGCCTGCGGTATGGCGGGCACGATGGTGCAGTTGCTGCTCGCCCGCATCGGTGTGGGCGTGGGCGAAGCGGTGGGCCTGCCCTCCACATCGTCCGTCGTCTCGGATTATTTTCCGCGTGAGAAGCGCGCGACGGCCATTTCCATCCTCAATCTCGCCACGCCCATCGGCGCCTTCATCGGCGCGACGGGCGGCGCGCTGATCGCGCAGATCTATGGCTGGCGCTACGCCTTCCTCGTTGCGGCGATCCCCGGCGTCATCCTGGCGGCACTGCTCATTCTGCTCATTGCCGAGCCGGAGCGCGGCGGGCGCGACGCCGGCGGCGCGGCCGGCGAGGTGCCGCCGCTCAGCGCCGTGCTCAAGCGCTACTGGCAATGGCCGACGATGCGCCACATGCTCATCGGTGCGACCATCGCCGGCATGGTGGGCTTTGGCCTCAACAGCTTCCTCGCTGCCTATCTGACGCGGCGCTATGGCTTCTCGTTGGTGGAAGCGGGTGCGGTGGCCGGTCTGGTTGCGAGCTTGCCCGCTGCCATCAGCATCACCGCTGCCGGCTGGATTTCCGACCGGCTGGCGCTGCGCGGCAACAGGCGCGGCTATGCGCTGCTGCCGGCAATCACGCTGCTGGTGAGTGCGCCGCTCTATGCCTTCGCCATCACGCGCGAGAATTCGACACTGCTGGTGGTGCTGGTGGCGCTGTGCGCACTCATCCAGTTTACCTATCTGGGCCCCACCGCAGGCACTTTCCAGAACATGCTGAGTCCGCGCATGCGCGCCACCGGCACTGCGTTCACCGGCATGATCTACACGCTCATCTCCGGCGGATTCGGCCCGCTGCTGCTGGGCGCGGTGAGCGATCATTTTGCGGCCTCGGGCATTGAGCCGGGCGTGGCGCTGGGCCTTGCTATGGCGGGCATGGCCTTGCTCTATGTGTGGGCGGCGCTCCATTTCGCGCTGGCCTCGCGCACGATCGAGGCCGATCTCGCACGGCCAATCGAGCATATCTGAAGCGCGGCGGCGGTGTCTCCACGGGAGCGCCGCCGCATCCGCCGGCCGCATGATTAAGGCTTGTCATCGCGCGTAAAGGGCCTATTTCCGCCGGCTATGACCGCTGCACCAAAAACGCTCTACGAGAAGATCTGGGACGCCCATGTCGTCGAAACGCGCGACGATGGCACCAGCCTCATCTATATCGACCGCCATCTCGTCCATGAAGTGACGAGCCCGCAGGCGTTCGAGGGCCTGCGCCTTGCCGGGCGCCTGGTGCGCCGCCCCGACCTGACGCTGGCGGTGCCGGATCATAACCTGCCGACGACACCGCGCGTGGACGCGCAGGGCCGCCGCATTCCCATCGCCGACCCCGAGAGCGCGCAGCAGCTCGCCGCACTGGAGAAGAATGCGCCGGAATTCGGCATTCGCTATTTCGACGCGACCGCCGTGCAACAGGGCATCGTCCATGTCGTGGGACCCGAGCAGGGGTTCACGCTGCCCGGCACCACGCTGGTCTGCGGCGACAGCCACACGGCCGCACACGGCGCGCTGGGCGCGCTCGCCTTCGGCATCGGCACCAGCGAAGTGGAGCATGTGCTCGCCACGCAGACGCTGCTGCTCAAGAAGTCCAAGACTCTCGCGATTGAGGTGGAGGGCACGCTCGGCCATGGCGTGACGCCCAAGGACGTGATCCTCGCCATCATTGGGCGGATCGGCACGGCCGGTGGCACCGGCCATGTCATGGAGTTCCGCGGCTCGACTTTCCGCGACATGAGCATCGAAGGGCGCCTCACCGTTGCCAACATGGCGATCGAGGGCGGGGCGCGCTCGGGCCTGTTTGCGCCCGACGAAAAGACCTTCGCCTATCTCAAGGGCCGGCCCATGGCGCCAAGCGGCGCAGACTGGGACGCAGCAGTGGCCTATTGGAAGACGCTGGCGACCGACGAGGGCGCCGTGTTCGACAAGACCGTGCGCTTCGATGCGGCCGACATCGCGCCTAACGTGACCTGGGGGACGAGCCCCGAGGACGTGGTGCCGATCACCGGCGTGGTGCCGGACCCGGAAAGCTTCGAGGACCCGGCCAAGCGCGTCGCGGCCGCCAAGTCTTTGGATTATATGGGCCTCACGCCCGGCCAGCGTATGGAAGACGTGGCCGTGGAGCACATCTTCATCGGCAGTTGCACCAACAGCCGCATCGAGGACCTGCGCGCCGCCGCCGCCGTGCTCAAGGGGCATCGCAAGGCCGAGGGCATCAAGCAGGCGCTGGTCGTGCCGGGCTCCGGCCTCGTCAAGCGCCAGGCCGAGGCCGAGGGGCTGGACCGCATTTTCGTGGATGCCGGTTTCGAGTGGCGCGAGCCCGGCTGTTCGGCGTGCCTGGGCATGAACCCGGACAAGGTGCCGAGCGGTGAGCGCGCGGCTTCCACCAGCAATCGCAACTTCATGGGGCGGCAAGGGCCGGGCGCGCGCACCCATCTGGTCTCCCCCGCCATGGCGGCGGCGGCCGCGATTAAGGGTCGACTTGCCGACGTGCGCGACCTAATGGCGGAAGAATAACAGGCCCGAAAGGGAGGTCGCATGAAGAAAATCTTCTGGATTCTGGTGATGGGCGCGGTCGCGAGCGCCAGCATGGCGTTCGGTCTCGGCCAGGCCGCCAATGGCGAAGTCACCGCGCCGACGCGCTAGAGTGAGTTCGAGCCGGATGGACTCATCCGGCGGTTCGGATCCCCGGCAAGCAAAGCACGGTTGGAATCCGTCCGGTCCAATCGGACCGGGACTGACTCCGCGTTCTTTTTGTTCTTGATTGATCCAATCCAGCCTTGATTGAACCAATCCAGTGTTGCCGCGAAACAGGAGCCCAAGGCAGCCAAGCCTGTCGGTTGGTTCCGGTTTCTGCCTTTGCAGGAATGCGGCCTCTCTTCTGATCGGATACTCTTCAGGGCGGGATGGCTCGGTATGCCGGAATACACCGCACTGACGCCCTGAGCCGCGCACGCCTCATTCCGGGCCGATGCTGGGCGCGGCCCCGACGACCCATCAAGCCGTTCACGGCGCGCATCGCAATCCATACGAGCGGCCCGGGTTCCGCCGGCAATCTGAGCCATAAGGCCTCGCCAGCCGCGAGGGGATCATATGGCGCGCCGCGCGCAGACCTTGCATGTCCCCCTCATCATCGGGCATGAGGCGGCCGAACATCGCCATACTCCCGGCCTTTTTCCGAAAGCGGTAGACCGAACCATGGATCCAGTGAATATCGTCGAGGGACGCGCCTATCCCTTCGGCATGAAGAATGTTGATACGGACATCATCATCCCCGCCAAGTGGCTCAAGACCATCAGCCGCGCGGGCCTGGGCAAGGGCGCCTTCGAGGCGCTCCGCAAGGAGCCGGGCAATGTGTTCGACGATCCGCGCTATGCCGGCGCGCCGATCATCGTGGCGGGCGATAATTTCGGCTGCGGGTCGAGCCGCGAGCATGCCGCCTGGGCGCTGGCCGACATGGGCGTGAAAGCTGTGATCGCGCCCAGCTTCTCGGACATTTTCTCGGGCAACGCCTTCAAGAACGGCATTCTCACGGTGGTGCTGCCGCAGGAGG
>DASRXY010000050.1:0-3606 GCA_035654035.1 Sphingobium sp.
GCTCCGGCCTCGCTGCCGGGGCCTTCCACAGTGGTAGAGAGAGGACCCGAATGGCCGACGCAAACGAACTGGCCGCGATGCGGCAGGAGCTGGACGCGCTGAAGCACGAAGTCACGCGCCTCAACGACGTCAACGAAATCCGGAAGCTCCAGTACAGCTACGGCTATTTCATCGACAAATCGCAGTATAACGAAGTTTACGACCTCTTCTCGGATGAAGGCGAAGTCTGGTTCCTGGGCGGCATCTACAAGGGTAAGGCCGGTATCCGCCGCCTCTACATCGAGCGGTTCCAGACCCAGTTCACTCAGGGCCACAACGGCCCGCGCTACGGCTGGCTGCTCGATCATCCGCAGCTCCAGTTCGTCATCGACGTGGCGCCGGATGGCAAGACCGCGCAGGGCCGCGGCCGCTCGACCATGCAGGCTGGCCTCCACGAGACCGCCGAAGGCCAGCAGCGCGCCTGGTGGGAAGGCGGTATCTACGAGAATGAATATGTGAAGGAAGACGGCGTCTGGAAGATCAAGGCGCTGCGCTATTACCCCTTCTGGCATGGCAGCTTCGCGGACGGCTGGGCCAAGACGCCCATCGACTTCATCCCCATGGCGGAAGAAAAGGATCTGTTCCCCGGCAACCCGGTGGGCCCCGATGCGCTCATCGAGCCGCGCCCCCGCCTCTGGCCGGCGACGGACACCGTGCCCTTCCACTACAACCACCCCGTGACCGGCAAGCCCATCGTGCTCGACAACAGCCGTGCGCGCGAAGGCTTCAAGGACTGATCGCATGACGGACGCGGAGCGCATGGCGGCGGAATGGGCCTGCACCAAGCTCATCAACCGCTATACGCTGCTCAACGACGCCGCCGACTGGGACGCGGTCGCCGCCCTCTATACCGAGGATGGGCGGATGGCCCGGCCCAGCGCGCCGGACAAGCCGGTGATCGGGCGCGAGGCGATCCTGGCGGCCTTCAAAAGCCGCCCAGCGCGCGCCGCCCGTCATGTCGTCTCCAACATCGTGGTCGATGTGGAGAGCGAAACGGAAGCGCGCGCCAGCAGCATCATCGTGCTCTACCAGGGCGTGGACAATCCGGAGGGCGGCCTGCCGGTGCGCGATCCCAAGGGACCGCTCATCGGCACCTATACCGACCGGCTGCGCAAGACCGCCGACGGCTGGCGCTTCGCCGAGCGCATCGGCGGACTGGACTTCGCGCCATGAGCGAGAGCGCCGCCTTCGCGCCGTTCCTCTCGCGCCCCTATCGCATCGAGTGGGGCCATTGCGACCCGGCCGGCATTGTCTATGCCCCACGCTTCCTGGAGATGTTCGGCGAAAGCACGATCATGCTTTTCGAAAAGGCGCTGGGCGTGCGCAAGCGCGACATGCTCAAGGCCCAGGGTGTGATGGGCTTCCCCATGGTCGATGTCTCGGCGCGGTTCCTGCGCCCGGCCGCCTATGGCGACGATGTGGTGCTGGAGGCAGAAGCGCCGGCGTTCGGCAATTCCAGCTTCACCATCCGCCATCGGCTGCGCAAGGGCGACACGATCTGCGTGGAAGGCACGGAGAAGCGCGTGTGGACCGTGCGCGATGCCGAGCGCCCCGGCGGCCTGCGCGCCGAGCGCGTGCCCGACGCGATCCGCGCGCTCTTCGCCCCGGCGGGCTGAGGCGGCGGCTCGCGGTGCCCGATACGGTCGACGCAACGCTTGCCTATCTCGCACCGGACTCGCGCATCAATCGCTTCTTCTGGGCCCCGGAAGGCCGCCTGAGCACCAGCACCACGCGCGAGGCGCGCGTGCGCATCCGCAATGCTCGCACCGCCTCCGAACCGCTGACGCTGGACCGGCACGGCTTCCAGCTCGTTACGGCGCCGACGCAGGTGACGGCGTTTGAGGATCGCGCCATCGTGAAGAGCGTCTATGGCGCCGAAGTCGCCCGGATCGCGGCGGATCTCACCGGCGCCGACGCGGTGCTGGCCATGGGCTGGGAACTGCGCTCGAGCCGTCCGGGCGAGGCCGCCATGCTGCCACCCGCCGCGCGGCCGCATATCGATTACGACACACCCACCGCCCGCCGTATCGCCGAGCGCCGCTATCGTCGCGCCTGGCCGGAAGGGCCGGGCTATACGCGCTTCATCCTGTTCAGCCTGTGGCGCTGCCTCTCGCCGCCGCCGCAGGACTGGCCGCTGGCGCTGTGCGATTTCGAGAGCGCACGGGCCAGCCCGGAAGTGCGCTGCGTCAAGATCGACGTCGACCATCTGCCGGAGGGCGATGCGCTCACCGCGCCCATCGCGGGCGAAGCGGAACTGGGTGCCAGCGCGCTCTTTACGCACGATCCCGCCCATAGCTGGTGGTACTGGCCGGATATGACGCGCGACGAAACCATTTTCATCACGTTTCACGACAGCGATCACAGCCGCGCCTGGCGCGCCCCGCACAGCGCCTTCCATGACACCACGCGCCCGAATGCGATCCCACGCGAAAGCATCGAATTTCGCGGCTGCGCCTATTTCACGAAAAAATGATTAGAACGCAGCTCGAAATCGGGCAAACAAGCACCTGCTTGAAAAGATAAGGCCCGGCGCCAGCCAGAGGCCAGGAGGGGAACAAGATCATGCATTCAGCGGAACAGGCCGCATCCGGCCGGACGCACCGGTCGACCGGCTACCAGATGCTGCTGGTCGGGCTGCTCAGCCTCAACTTCGGCATCGTCTTCTTCGATCGGCAGGCGCTCAATGTGCTGATGCCCTTCGTCCAGCCGGAACTGGACCTCAGCCAGACGCAGATCGGCATCATTGCCGGCGGCCTCAGCTTCACCTGGGCACTCGCGGCCTTCGGCGTGGGCAAGCTCTCGGATACGCTGGGGCGGCGCAAGATGCTGCTGATTGCCTCGACCATCGCCTTCTCCATGTGCTCCTTCCTCACCGGCATTGCCTCCAGCTTCGCGCTACTGCTGGGTGCGCGGTTGCTGATGGGCGCGGCCGAGGGCGGCGTGATGCCGATCAGCCACGCCATGGTGGCGACCGAAGTCTCGCCCCAGCATCGCGGCCTCGCCCAGGGCGTGGCGCAAAATCTCGGCTCCAACCTGCTCGGCAGCTTCCTGGCGCCGGTTGTGCTCATTTCCTTTGCCGCCGCTTTCGGCTGGCGCGAGGCCTTCTATCTCGCCGGCTTGCCCGGCATCGTCAGTGCCGTCATCATGTGGTTCCTGCTGGAAGAGCCCGCCGCGCCGCCCAAGCAGGCCGCGGACGATCGCATGTCGATCCTCGACGCCCTCAAGGTTCGCAACATGTGGATCTGCGTGGTCGTGGGCGTGCTGCTGGTGGCGCATTTCGTCATCACCTGGGCGTTCCTGCCGCTGTTTCTCGCGCAGCAGCGCGGCATGGACCCCGATACGCTCAAATGGGTCACCGGCACGCTGGGCGTCGCCGCCGCCATCTACAGCTTCGTCATCTCCGGCCTCTCGGACCGGATCGGGCGCAAGCCGGTGATGGTCGCCCTGCCTTTCCTCTCGCTCGTCGGACCGCTCGGCGCGCTGTATTTCGACGGCTCCGCGCTCATCCTCTCGGCCATCTTCTTCGTCGGCTGGGCCGTGAACGGCGTCTTCCCCATCTTCATGGCG
>DASRXY010000051.1:0-1975 GCA_035654035.1 Sphingobium sp.
AACGGCTCGGGCGACGGACGCTGGGCCGTGGGTGACGATTTCGACCGCAACCTCTGGCTGATCGACCGCCACACGGACGAGATGATGTTGCTCTCGACCGGACACAAGACCACGGCGGCGGATCACCCGCATCCCACCTTCAGCGGGGACGGCACGCGGATCGAAATCCAGTCGGCGATGCTCTCCGCCGACGATCGCTCGATGAACATCTGCGTCATCCCCGTCCCCGAGGCGTGGCTGAAACGCCGTTATTCGACAAAATGATATCAATCCTGACACTCCCGCGGCAGAGCATCTCAAATAAAGTCATAGCTGATCAAAGGTAGGGACCGACCTCCGTGTTTCGTCCCGGGTAATGGGTAACAGGTGTCCCGCATTGAAGGTAACACTTCCCAACTCATGGCCACAGGGCCATGGCCCTG
The DNA here is from genome assembly GCA_035654035.1 of Sphingobium sp. Taxonomy (GTDB): domain Bacteria; phylum Pseudomonadota; class Alphaproteobacteria; order Sphingomonadales; family Sphingomonadaceae; genus Sphingobium. Next base: position 423 of record DASRXY010000051.1, read on the forward strand.
TGGCCATGAGTTGGGACATCAAAGATATTTTCGCACGGCGGCAGGAGTTCGTGACGCTCGCGCAGTTGGGTGGCGCGAGCATGGTCGCGTTGTGTCGGCGTTTTGGGATCAGTCGCAAAACCGGTTACAAGTGGCTTGCCCGCTTCGCGGCCGGCGGGATGGACGCATTACGTGACCAGCCGCGCAGCGCCGCCCGCCGGTCCAACCAGACCAGTGCCCGGATGGAAGCGCGGGTGCTGGCGTTGCGGCGCAAACAGCCCACGTGGGGGCCGCGCAAGCTGCAGCGCCGGCTCGCCGATCTGGGCGGCTCCGCGCTGCCGGCCCTCAGCACTTTCGGCCGCATCCTCGATCGCGCCGGCTGCATCGCGCCAGCCAGCAGCGCCCAGCATGGACCGATGCAACGCTTCTGCCGCGCCGAGCCCAATCAGCTGTGGCAAATGGATTTCAAGGGGCACTTCGCGCTCCAGCGCGCCGGTCGTTGTCATCCGCTGACCGTGCTCGACGATTGCTCACGTTATCTTGTCGGCCTCCAGGCCTGCGCCGACGAACAGACCGGGACGGTGATGGCGCGGCTGCAGCGGATCTTCTCCGTCTATGGCCTGCCCGAGTGCATCCTGTGCGATAACGGCCCGCCGTGGGCCGGCTGCGGTCCGGAGCCGACCCAGCTCACCGTCTGGCTCCTGCGGCTGGGCGTGCGGATGATCCACGGCCGGCCCTTTCATCCGCAGACCCAAGGCAAGGACGAACGCTTCCATCGCACCCTCAAAGCGGACTTGCTGAACCGCCACGACTGGCGCGACCTGGCGCAAGCGCAGCGTCGCTTCAACGCTTATCGGCGGCTCTACAACCACGATCGCCCGCACGAGGCGCTCGCGCTGGCCGTGCCCGCCACCCGTTACCGTTGTAGCGCACGGGCCTTACCGGCCCGCCTGCCCACCGCCGAATACGAATCCGGGGCGCTCGTGCGTCCGGTCAAAAGCAAAGGCGAGATCATGTTTCGCAATCGCACCTACTACGTCGGCGCTGCCTTCGCCGGCCTGCGGGTCGCTTTGCGGCCTACTGCCACCGACGGCGTCTTCCGCCTGTGCTACGCTGCGTTCAGTCTCGGGCTGGTCGATACCACCCTTCCGCTCGCCCACTCAAAACACCATTATGAACGGCTGCGCCCACTCCCACAAAAGTGTCACCTCTAAAGCGGGACGCCTGTTACCCTTGACCCCGGTCCGTACACGGAGATCGGGCCCTACCGGCGCGACTGCGCCTTGCCAAACATTGACCGTCATCGCGAAGCATGGCCGTCGGGACGGCGGCCGCTACCTTGATGAAGTCCAAATCAAAAGGGACGTTGGTATAATCGCCGCTATGCGTGCACCGGCTCGCCGCGTGATCGCCGTACCTTTGCCTCCTGCGCTCGGTGTTCAGTTTACCAAGGGAGAACTAATGGATTCCTCCGCGCCTCCGTGTCTCCGCGGCCCTTCATCTCCCATCCGCCGCAGTTCAGCTAGGCTCAGGGAAACTCTGCGCCAGTGGCGCTCCCGGCTCGATCCGCAGAT
>DASRXY010000052.1:0-2139 GCA_035654035.1 Sphingobium sp.
GGCCGGCTCGATAATGGCGTGGCCGAGCGCGTGATCGCCGGCATTGCCGAGGGCTGCAAGCAGGCCGGCTGCGCTCTGATCGGCGGCGAAACGGCGGAAATGCCGGGTATGTATGCCGATGGCGACTATGACCTTGCCGGCTTCTGCGTGGGCGCGGTGGAGCGCGATGAGGTGCTGACGGCGGACAAGGTCGCGGCCGGCGACATCATCCTGGGCCTCGCCTCCTCCGGCGTCCATTCCAACGGCTATTCGCTGGTCCGCCGCCTCGCCGAAGACAAGGGCTGGAAGCTCAATCGCCCGGCCCTGTTCGACCCGGAGGTGCTGCTGATCGAGGCACTGATGGCACCGACCCGCATCTATGTGAAGCCGCTGCTCCCGCTCGTCCGCAAGGGTATGGTCCACGCGATGGCCCACATCACCGGCGGCGGCCTGCTGGAGAATATCCCGCGCGTGCTGCCCGCCCATCTCCACGCGCATGTGAATGCGGACCAGTGGGCGCAGCCGCGCCTCATGGCCTTCCTCCAGGCACAGGGGAACATCGAGCCCGGCGAAATGGCACGCACGTTCAACTGCGGCATTGGCATGGCGCTGGTGGTGGCGCCCGGCAATGTCGACGCCGTGACGACAGCGCTGGAAGCGACCGGCGAAGCGGTCCATCGCATTGGCGAGATTCGCGAGGGCACCAAGGGCTGCACCGTCTCCGGATCGGCCGAGACCTGGAGTGCCATGGCGGATTGGACGGCGACGCATAACGGGTGACGAATCGCGGATCGTGCGGCAGGGGCCGCCGAATCCAAACAGCGCCCGCATCAGCAAACGGCGTCCCCCTCGAAAAGATTCGAAGCGAACGACGCAAATGGAGGCAAGGCCATGACAAAAGCGAAAGTCGCCGTCATGCTCTCGGGCACCGGCACGACCATGGCCGCGCTGCTCTTCGCTTCGCGCCTGCCGGATTGTCCCTATGAGATTGTGCTGGTCGCCTCCAACATGCCGGACGCCTATGGCCTCGCCATCGCGCAGGCAGAGGGCATCCCCACCTTCGCGCTGAGCCATCGCGGCATGGCGCGCGAGGATCACGAAGCGCGCATGCACGCGCGCATCGTCGCCTCGGGCGCCGATTATGTCGCGCTATGCGGCTATATGCGCATCCTCACTGCCAGCTTCGTTGAGCGCTGGGCGGGCCGAATGCTCAACACCCATCCCTCGCTGCTGCCCGCTTATAAAGGGCTCGACACGCATCAGCGCGCCATGGACGCCGGCGAGACCCACGGCGGCTGCACAGTGCATCTCGTTACACCCGCCCTGGACGATGGCCCCATCCTCGGCCAGGTGCCGGTCGCCATCCTGCCCGGCGACACCGCGGAGTCGCTCGGCAACCGCGTGCGCATGGCGGAATATCAGCTCTATCCGCGCATGCTCGCTGCCTATGTGGCGCGGGAGACAGACCCGGACTGGATCGTCGAACGCGTCGGCGCACTGGCCATGGCGCTCCCGGAAGTGGACGCACGTGCATCTCACGGCAGCCCCGGCTGGCGCGTGGGCGGCGAGAAATCGGGCAAGTTCTTCGCCTATGTCTCCATCCGCCACCATGGCGAGGACGCCGTCGCACTGCTCGTCAAGGCCGGCGGACCGGAAGAGATGGCCGCACTCATCGAGGCCGAGCCGGACGTCTATTACCGCCCCGCTTATTACGGCGCGGCCGGATGGATCGCGATGAAGCTGGATCGGCCCGGCGTGGATTGGGATCATGTCGGCCAATGGCTGGCGCGAAGCTGGCGCGCCGTCGCTCCGCGCCGGCTCACAAAGATGATGGATATAGCGGACGCCTTCTGAGCGGCCGCTCAGCAAGGCGAGGCCAAGTCGAGTGCCTCAAGCCTTGCGGCAGGGCCTCCATCCGTCATTCCCGCGAAAGCGGGAATTCTGGAGCAACTAAGGGACGAAATTCCGCTTTCGCGAGAATGAAGAGAAGGATTTAATCCTTTAACCTGCGATTCCACTCAAACGGCATCTGTGGACGCCCCTTTGGATGCAAGCGGTAAATCGGGGTGTGTTGGCACGTAGTCGGATGCTGTCATCTGTCCGGCCTCGATGAGCAGCGCCATAGCTGCGGGCCAGTATGGGAGTTCGCGGACCGGATCC
>DASRXY010000053.1:0-7225 GCA_035654035.1 Sphingobium sp.
CTCATCGTGCTGCTGGCCGATTGCGGCGTGAGCCTCGCCGACGTGCGCGCTGAACTGGCGCGGCGCGAGGGCGTGTCGGGCCTTGACGAGAAGGCGAGCCGGCCCAAGGAATGACCGGCAGGCGGCGGCCAGCCCGCCCCCAATTTCTCCCCCTGCCGGAGAGAGCCAGACGAGGAGCCGGACAGCCATGCCCATCGATGCCACTTTGCCTTATGATCCGGACAATATCTTCGCGAAGATCCTGCGCGGCGAAATCCCCAACAAGACCGTCTATGAAGACGAGCATGTGCTCGCTTTCCACGACATCGCGCCGCAGGCGCCCGTGCACATCCTCGTCATCCCCAAGGGCGCTTATGTGAGCTGGGATGATTTCTCCGCGCGCGCGAGCGATGCGGAGATCGCGGCCTTCGTCCGCGCGGTGGGCCGAATTGCGCGCGAGGCGGGGCATGTCGAGCCGGGCTATCGCCTGCTCGCCAACACCGGCGCTGATGCGGGGCAGGAAGTGCCGCACCTTCATGTCCATATCTTTGCCGGGCGGCCGTTGGGCCCCATGCTGGCGCGTTAGGTTTCGATCCGGATACACCTTGTCCATCACCCCGGCGCGGACCTGGGCTCCTGACGATAGCATCCGGTGGACTCCGGCCTGCGCCGGGGGGACGGTTGGCATTTAGACCGGTGGGCGCATCGTTCCGGGCATTCGCCGGCCAGACGGATAAGTCCGCGATCCACAATGAAGGCGTCAAAGCCGGGTCATGCCGGCGCGGCTCATCGCTCGCTCAGCCGAGAGCGAGATGGAGGACCCGCGCTGCTGAAAGCAGATGCCGCTGATCGCCGCGGGCCACACCGGTCTCAGGCGTTCCGTTTCGCTCGCACAGCTTCGCACCACCATTCCAATGCGTCCGCGAAGGCCGGGAAGGCGCGGTCCAGAGCGGCGCCGCCTTCGCCGATGGGGTGGGCGTCCTCGTCCAGCGCGGTGTCGATGGTGCCGACGGTGATCGTGCGGGGGATCATTGCCATGCCCAGACCGGTGAGCGTGGGATGCCAGGCGCTGTTGGCGCGCGCGCCGGCCATACGGCCTGCCGAATAGCTGAGGAGGCCGGCCGGGCGGCCATACCATTCCTTGCCAAAGTGATCGACGAGGTTCTTGAGGCCGGGCTGCACGCCCCAATTATATTCGCCGGCCACGAACACGAAGCCGTCGGCGGCGAGCAGCTTGCGGGCGAGTGTCTCCATGGGCTCCGGTGCCTCGCCGGGGCCGTAATCCAGATAACGCCGGTCGAGGATGGGCAGGCCGACCGCGCGCGCGTCGATCAGCTCTACATCATGCCCGCGCCCGGCGAGCTGGGCCATGCAATAATCGGCGAGGCGAATGCCCGCGCGCGCCTCCCGATAGGAGCCGTAGAAGACAAGCAGGGAAAGCGGCATCGGACAGATCCTCCATCAAGGGGCAGCGGATGAAAGCGGCAGGCTTCGCCCAGTTCCTGCCGACGCGGCGGCGCGCTCGACAGGCGCGGCGCGGGCCCGTACATCTCTGACCCATGACGCCCCCGCCGATCAACATGTCGATCGAGCCGATCCTCTCGGCGCTCAACATCGTCGGCACATTCGTTTTCGCCGCGTCCGGGGCGCTGGCGGCCGCACGGCTGAGGCAGACGCTCGTGACCTTCGCCTTCTTCGCGCTGGTGACGGGCGTGGGCGGCGGCACGCTGCGCGACCTGCTGATCGGCGTGCCGGTCTTCTGGGTGCATGACGCGCGGTTGCCGGCGATCTGCCTCGTCGCTGCGCTGCTCGTCTATCTGACGCCGCAGCGCTGGTGGAGCCTGCGCGCGCTGGACTGGCTGGATGCCGTCGGCCTCGCCGCCTTCGCCGTGTTCGGCGCCGCCAAGGCCATGGGGAATGACATCCACCCGTTCATTGCCGCGCTGATGGGCGTGGCCACGGGCTGCGTGGGCGGCATCATCCGCGACCTGCTGGCCGGCGAGCCCTCCATCCTGCTTCGCCCCGAAATCTACGTCACTGCTGCCGCGCTCGCCGCTGGCCTCTATGGGCTGCTGGCCTCGCTTGGCCTGCCGCCTGCCGAAGCCGGCCTCGTCTCCGCGCTGGCCGGCTTTGCCCTGCGCGCCCTCGCCATTGCGCGCGGTCTGGGATTGCCGAGCTATGGCGCGCCGCGCACCGATGCCTAACCTGAGGGAGAACGCGCATGGACAATCCCGACGACATCTTCACCGAGCCCGAGGTCTCCCCGGATACATTGGCCAATCTGGGCCCGCTGCGGCGCCTTGCGGGCACATGGGAAGGAATGCGCGGCGTCGATATCAATCCCAAGGCCGACGGGCCCGAGCAGCGCGACTTTCAGGAGCGCATCGTCATGCAGCCCATCGACGCGCAGACCAATGGACCGCAGCTCTTCTACGGCCTGCGCTATCATGTCGAGATCAACACGCCGGACGAGCTGATCGCCTTCCACGAGCAGACCGGCTACTGGCTGTGGGAGCCGGCGACCAATCTCATCCTGCAGACCGTCGCCATCCCGCGTGGGCTGGTGGCGCTCGCCGCAGGCCATGCCGGGCCGAACGACGACCGCCTGATCGTCGAGGCGCGGCGCGGGGAGACGGAATATGGCATCTGCGCCACCAGCTTCCTCGAACAGGCGTTCCGCACCGACAGCTACCGGCTGGAGATCGACTTTCATGACGACGGCACCTGGAGCTATGTCAGCGATACGAGCCTGATGGTGCGCGGCCGGGACGCGTTCCTGCATCGTGATCGCAACCGCCTGACCAAGGTTGCCGAGCCCGAGCCGAATGCCTGGGCCAGGCGTCTTCAGGCCGGCGAGGCCACGCCAGAGCAATAGCGTTTATCCTGTTCAGGCGGGCGGTGTCGTTTTCGCTGGACGCAGGACACACATTCCAACCGGGGCGGGTGTCTCCCCGCGCCGGGTCAATCCTGCATGGCCGCCAGCAGCCGCGCCAGCCAGCCGGTCTCCGCGGGGGAGACGGGCGCGGGCGGGGCGCCAAAGGTGCGGCATTCGAGGCAGTCGGCGCGGATCGCAGGGCCGTCGACCAGCGCGCGCAGGTCTCGCAGCGCCTGCGCGGCCCATTGCCGCTGGCGCGCGACGGAGAGGCTGAGCCAGTCGCGCGGGGCGCTTGCCGCCGCGCTCCGCAGCGCCTCGCCATCCTCCTGCCCCATGAGCGCGAGGATCTGGGAAATGCGGTCGCCTTGCGGATCGAAATAGCGCGGGCGTGCCTGGCTGCCCGACAGGCCGGCGCGCTTTGCGGCCTCGGCAATGGCCTCCTCCAGCCCGCCGAAGCGGTCGATAAGCTGGAGCTGGTGCGCCGCGCCGCCGGCCCAGACCCGGCCCTGGCCGATCTCGTCGACACGTGCCGGCGTGAGCTTGCGGGCTTGCGCCACCAGCCCGACGAAGCGGCGATAGATGTCCTCCACGCTCGCCTGCGCCAGCGCATTATATTCCGGCGTCACGCCGCCGATCAGGTCTGGCTGGCCGGAGAGCGGCGTGGCCCACACGCCGTCGCTGGTGATGCCCGCTTTGGCCAGCGTCTGCTCGAAGCTGGGGACGATGCCGAACACGCCAATCGAGCCGGTGATGGTGGCCGGCTCGGCGAAAATGACGTCCGCCGGCGTGCTCACCCAATAGCCGCCCGATGCCGCGACATTCGCCATGGAGACGATCACCGGCAGGCCGCGCGCCTTGGCCTGCATCAGCGCGGCGCGGATGTCTTCCGAGGCGGTGACGGAGCCGCCGGGCGAATCGACACGCAGCACCAGCGCCTTGATGCTGTCGTCGGCCATGGCGTCGCGGATGAGGTTGGCGATGGTGGCGCCGCCGGCGGTTCCCGGCGGGGCAGTGCCGTCCACGATGTCGCCGGCCACGGTGACGACGCCCACGGCGCCGTCCGCGGGGGGCTTGTGGCGGCTCAAATAGCTCTTGAGCGGAATGGCGGCAAAATCGCCGGGTCCGCCTTGCTGCGCCTGCCCGGCGAGGGCGACGACGCGGCTGCCGAAAGCGATGCTATCCCCGAGCTTGTCGACCAGCCCGAGCTTGAGCGCCGCCTGCGCCAGGTCGCCGTCCGCGCTCTTCAGCGCCGCCATGGGATCGGCCAGGAACGCGCCGATCCGCGCGCCGGGCCGTGCCTTGCCGACATGGGCGAGCCAATCCTCCCACACCGCCGCGAGCAGGGCCTCGTTGGCGGCGCGCGCCTCGGGCGACTGGTCGGTACGGATGAAGGGCTCCACCGCGCTCTTGTAGGTGCCCACACGATAAACGTGGATGCGCGCGCCAAGCTTGTCGATCAAACCCTGATAATAGAGCGTGTTGCCGCCCGGCCCGGTGACGCCCACCATGCCGAGCGGCGAGAGCCACACCTCGCTGGCATGGGCGGCCAGCATATAGCCATCGTCGTCATAGACAGTGGCATGGACGAGCACGGGCTTCTTGGCTGCGCGGACCTTGTCCAGCGCCGCGCCCACGCGCTCCATCGCCACCTGGCCGCCGCCGCCGAACGCGCCGAGATCGAGCACCACGGCCTTGATGGCATTGTCTCCTGCCGCCGTCTCGATGGCATGGACAACGTCGCGCAGGCGATATTGGACCGGCGTGCCCGAGCCGGCGAGGCTGGAGAGGCCGCCCACGACCGAGGGCTGCTCGACGATGGGGCCGTCCAGCGCCAGATAGAGCGCGCCTGTCTGCGGCGCCTGATCCACAACGGAGCGGGCCTGCTTCAGGCCGGCATAGAGCAGCGCGAAGAAGCCCATCAGGAACAGCAGAACCATCAGGTCCTTGAGGGCGACGATCAGCTTCCAGGCGCTCTTGGCGAAATTCACGGTCGGGCATCCCTCATGTTGGATGCACTGGCTAGCGCATCTTCGCGACCGATGCACGGGGGGAAGCAGGCGCGCGCTCGTCTCCGTCCATGAGCGGACTGACCGGTTTTGCGCGCTTTTGCTAACGCTCTGGCCCGATTCCCGCCCTGCTCGCGTTTTTTCTCCATCGCGCCCCCTTGACCCCCCGCATGGCACGCCCATATGGCTCGCGTTGGCACTCCCCTTGGGGGACTGCTAACAAGCTGATTCATGCGCGGCAGGGGCGCGGACCGGTGGGGCACGGCGGAATTGGCAAGGGAGCCATGGCCGGAAGCGTTCCATCTCCGCACGCCGGCCGCGTGGTTCAAGAAAGGAAATGAGATGGCATTTCGCCCGTTGCATGATCGCGTGCTCGTTCGCCGCATCGAAGCCGACGAAAAGACCGCCGGCGGCATCATCATCCCCGACACTGCCAAGGAAAAGCCGCAGGAAGGCGAGATCGTCTCCGTGGGCGAAGGCGCCCGCGACGAAGACGGCGACCGCATTCCGCTCGACGTCAAGGCTGGCGACCGCGTGCTCTTCGGCAAGTGGAGCGGCACCGAGGTGAAGGTCGACGGCGAAGACCTCATCATCATGAAGGAAAGCGACATTCTGGGCATCATCGGCTGAACCAGCCGAACAGCCCCATCCTGACGATCCGTCAGGATCTCGTGCGTTCAAGTGCGGCCTTCCGCCGCGAATGATCCCGGCTTTTCTGCTGGGGTGACGAATGAAAGAGGACAACAATCATGGCAGCCAAGGAAGTCAAATTTTCCCGTGATGCCCGCGAGCGCATCCTGCGCGGCGTCGACATCCTGGCCGACGCGGTCAAGGTGACGCTCGGCCCCAAGGGCCGCAACGTCGTCATCGACAAGAGCTTCGGCGCGCCCCGCATCACCAAGGACGGCGTTTCCGTCGCCAAGGAGATCGAGCTGAAGGACAAGTTCGAGAACATGGGCGCACAGATGGTGCGCGAAGTGGCCTCGAAGACCAACGACACCGCCGGCGACGGCACCACCACCGCCACCGTGCTGGCCCAGGCCATCGTGCGCGAAGGCATGAAGTCGGTCGCGGCCGGCATGAACCCGATGGACCTCAAGCGCGGCATCGATCTCGCCGTCGGCAAGGTGATCGAGGACATCAAGGCCCGCTCCAAGCCGGTGTCGGGCAATAACGAGATTGCCCAGGTCGGCATCATCTCGGCCAATGGCGATACCGTGGTCGGCGAAAAGATCGCCGAGGCCATGGAGAAGGTCGGCAAGGAAGGCGTCATCACCGTCGAGGAGGCCAAGGGCCTCGATTTCGAGCTGGACGTCGTCGAGGGCATGCAGTTCGACCGCGGCTATCTGAGCCCCTATTTCATCACCAACCCGGAGAAGATGCAGGTCGAGCTGAGCGACCCCTACATCCTCATCCACGAGAAGAAGCTCAGCTCGCTCCAGTCGATGCTGCCGATTCTCGAAGCGGTGGTGCAGTCGGGCCGTCCGCTCCTCATCATCGCCGAGGACATCGAGGGCGAGGCGCTGGCCACGCTCGTGGTGAACAAGCTGCGCGGCGGTCTCAAGATCGCCGCCGTCAAGGCACCCGGCTTCGGCGACCGCCGCAAGGCGATGCTCGAGGACATCGCGATCCTGACCAACGGCCAGATGATCTCGGAAGACCTCGGCATCAAGCTGGAGAACGTCACGCTCGGCATGCTCGGCCAGGCCAAGCGCGTCACCATCGACAAGGACAACACCACCATCGTCGATGGCGCGGGCGACGCGGACGCGATCAAGGGCCGCGTGGAGCAGATCCGCGCGCAGATCGAGACCACCACGTCCGACTATGACCGCGAGAAGCTCCAGGAGCGCCTCGCCAAGCTCGCCGGCGGCGTCGCCGTCATCAAGGTGGGCGGTGCCACCGAGGTCGAGGTGAAGGAGCGCAAGGACCGCGTCGACGACGCGCTGCACGCCACGCGCGCGGCCGTCGAAGAGGGCATCGTCCCCGGCGGCGGCACGGCGCTGCTCTACGCCACCAAGGTGCTCGAGGGCATCAAGGGTGCCAATGACGACCAGACTCGCGGCATCGACATCGTTCGCCGCGCGCTGACTGCGCTGGTGCGCCAGATCGCCGAGAATGCCGGCCAGGACGGCGCCGTGGTCGCGGGCAAGCTGCTCGACGGCAACGATCCGACGATCGGCTTCAACGCCCAGACTGACACCTACGAGAATCTGGTGGCTGCCGGCGTGATCGACCCGACCAAGGTCGTGCGCACCGCGCTCCAGAACGCCGCGTCGGTCGCCGGCCTGCTCGTCACCACCGAGGCGACGATCGCCGAGCTGCCGGAAGACAAGCCGGCCGCTCCGGCCATGCCCGGCGGCAT
>DASRXY010000054.1:0-5391 GCA_035654035.1 Sphingobium sp.
CTCGACGTGTTGCGCGCCATCGCGGCGGGCGAAGGGCCGGCGCATTTCATCGTCACGCTCGGCTATGCCGGCTGGGGCAGCGGGCAACTCGAACGTGAACTCTCCGCGCCCGGCTGGTTCCTCTCGTCGGTGAGCCCGCGCCTCCTTTTCGACATCGAGGCGGAGGACCGCTGGGCCGCGGCCTTTGCGGGAGAGGGGATCGATCCTGCCATGCTGGCGGCGAGTAGCGGCCAGGCCTGATCGGCGGCGCTGCGGTGTATGCGGCCCGGCCATCCTTGTCATACTGGCTGGATGGCCGGATGAAGGCGGAGCTGTCACTGCCTTGTGACAGCATCACGCGCGCTCATCCAAATGCCCCGGTCCTCCTTCAGACATAAAGAAGTCTTTATATTTGCCAGGCAAGGCGGTGGTTGATAAGGCACCGCCTCATCGCCTGGGGCCTTACCGGCCTCCAGGCTGCTGGTCTTTCCCGTCTTTGCCGCATCCGAAGGAGTTTCGCCGGTGGCCACCATTGCACAAGACTATGTCATCAAGGACATCTCGCTCGCGGATTTCGGCCGCAAGGAGATCGAGATCGCCGAGACCGAGATGCCCGGCCTGATGGCCCTGCGCGAGGAATTCGGCTCGGTGAAGCCGCTGCGCGGCGCCCGCATCACCGGCTCGCTGCACATGACGATCCAGACGGCGGTGCTCATCGAGACGCTGGCGGCGCTGGGCGCGGAAATCCGCTGGGCTTCGTGCAACATCTTCTCCACCCAGGACCATGCCGCCGCCGCCATCGCGGCCTCGGGCATTCCCGTCTTTGCCGTCAAGGGCGAGACGCTGGAGGAATATTGGGACTATGTAATCCGTATCTTTGACTGGGGCGACACCACCTGCAACATGATCCTGGACGATGGTGGCGACGCCACTATGTTCGCGTTGTGGGGCGCACGGGTCGAGGCGGGCGAAGCGCTCTTCAAGCCCTCTAACGAGGAGGAGAGGATCTTCGTCGCCACGCTGGAGCGCTTCCTCAAGGAGCGTCCGGGCTACCTGACCAAGACCGTCGCGGCCATCAAGGGCGTCTCGGAAGAGACGACCACCGGCGTCCACCGCCTCTATGAGCTGGCCAAGAAGGGCAAGCTCCCGTTCCCGGCCATCAACGTCAATGACTCGGTGACGAAGAGCAAGTTCGACAATCTCTATGGCTGCAAGGAGTCCCTCGTCGACGCCATCCGCCGCGCGACGGACGTGATGCTGGCCGGCAAGGTCGCCTGTGTTGCCGGCTTCGGCGATGTCGGCAAGGGCAGCGCCGCCTCGCTCCGCAATGGCGGCGCGCGCGTGCTGGTGACCGAGATCGACCCCATCTGCGCGCTTCAGGCTGCGATGGAGGGCTATGAGGTCGTGACGATGGAGGAAGCCGCCAGCCGTGCCGACATCTTCGTCACCGCCACCGGCAATGAGGACATCATCACCGTCGACCATATGCGGGCGATGAAGAACATGGCCATCGTGTGCAACATCGGCCATTTCGACAGCGAGATTCAGGTTGCCGGCCTCGCCAACATGAAGTGGACCGAGATCAAGCCGCAGGTCGACGAGATCGAGTTCCCCGACGGCAAGAAGATCATCCTGCTCGCTCAGGGCCGGCTGGTGAACCTGGGCTGCGCCACTGGCCATCCCAGCTTCGTCATGTCGTCGAGCTTCACCAATCAGGTGCTGGCGCAGATCGAGCTCTTCACCAAGAACGAGCAGTACAAGAATGAAGTCTATGTGCTCCCCAAGCATCTGGACGAGAAGGTTGCCGCGCTTCATCTGGAAAAGCTGGGCGTCAAGCTCAGCAAGCTCACTCCCAAGCAGGCTGCTTATATCGGCGTGCCGGTCGAAGGGCCGTTCAAGCCGGATCACTATCGGTACTGATCGACGTCCGGTTCAGCATGGCTGGATCGGATATGGGACCGGCCCGCGTTCTTCACTCGACCGCCATGGCCATAGGCCGTGGTAGCCGGGAAGGGGCGCGGGCCGCTCCGTCTCTCGTCCGCGACCGCCCCTTTTCCGCAGGGGAAGGCGTCCGCTGGCGCCACCAGCGTGTCGCGCCGAGGCATTCGAATGCGCGCCGGCTTGTCTCGCGCCGCGCAGCCCCCTAATCCGGCACAGTGATGTCGCTTTCGCCCATCGTCCTGTCGCTCCTGGGAGGGGTGCTCGCTGCCTGGCTGATCCTGGCCTGCTGGGCCATCGTCTCGGGCCTCTCCATGCGCCGAGCAGCGCGCGCGAGCCGCCTCTATACCGACCGCGTCGTCTATCTCCTCCAGTCCGCACCGGCGATTCCGGTGCTCATCAAGCCGGACGGCAGCATCGACGCGTCCGAGCGGCTGGCAAGCTGGCTGGGGCGCACGGAGCTGCCGACTTTCTTCTCCGAGCTGGTTGCTGAGGATGGCGGGCTGGAACCCGAGCATGCCAAGGCCCTGGCGGAGGACGTCAAGGCCGCGCAGCGCGGCGGCAAGAGCTTCGTCCTCCCGGTGCGCGCGCGGGGCTCCCGCCGCTCGCTTCTCGTGCGGGGCGGGCCGGCCGATCCGGGCATGGCGCGGCCGGGCAGCGTCGTTCTCTGGGTCTTTGATTCGACCGAGAGCCAGTCGCGCATCGAGGAGTTGCGCGAGCAGGTGGACCGCTATCGCGAAGCGCTGGAGGCGCTCTCCGGTGTCATCGAGGCGGCGCCCATGCCGGTATGGCACCGCACGCCCGACCATCGCCTGAGCCTTGTCAACAGCGCCTATGTCCACGCGGTGGACGGCCGCAGCGCGCAGCAGGTCATCGAACAGGGTATCGAGCTGATCGAATCCGTGGATGGCGTTTCTCCGGGCGCGACCGCCGCCCTGGTTGCCGATGCGCAGGCCCCCAGCGCGCGCATGGTGCCCGTTACTATTGACGGCGAGCGGCGGCTGATGCGCGTGGTCGACGTGCCGCTGGGGCCGGCGGGCGTGGCCGGCTATGCCATTGACATGCACGAGCTGGAGCAGGTGCGCGCCCAGCTCAAGCATCTCGTCCAGGCCAATCGGGACATGCTGGACCGGCTCTCGGCCGGCGTGGCGCAGTTCGGTGCGGACCAGCGCCTGCAATTCTGCAACCAGCCCTTCCTCAGCATCTTCGGCATCAAGCCGGAAACGGCCTCGGTCGATACCGATTTCGACCGCGTGCTGGATGCGATGCGCGATGCCGGGCTGGTGCCGGAAACGCCCGATTTCCCGGCGTGGCGGCGAGAGCGGCGGCAATGGTTCCACTCACCTACGGCCATTGAGGAGAACTGGCTGCTGCGCGATGGCGTGCATCTGCGCGTCTATGCCCAGCCGCTGCCGGACGGCGGCCTGCTGCTTATCTTCGAGGACCGCACCGAGCATGTGCAGCTCGCCAGCTCGCGCGATACGCTGCTGCGCGTACGCAATGCCACGCTCGACAATCTGTTCGAGGCCATTGGCGTGTTCGCGGCCGATGGACGGCTCCACTTGTGGAACAGCAAGTTCCGCCAGATCTGGACCGTGCCCGAGGCGCTGCTCGCCACGCATCCGCGCGTGGACGAGCTTATGGCCGCGCTCTCGGACCGGCTTGCCCGGCCGCAGCAGGCCAGTCTCGTCCATCAGCTCATTCGCGCCGCCACGGTGGAGCGGCGCCAGCGCGGCGGGCGCATCGCCTTTGCGGACGGGCGCTATTTCGAGTTCGCGGCGATCCCGCTGCCGGACGGCAATGCGCTGTTCGTGATGCTCGACATCTCTGACAGCCGTCGCATCGAGCAGGCGCTGCGCGACCGCAACGAGGCGCTGGAGGATGCCGACCGCGTCAAGACCGCCTTCGTCTCCAACATGAGCTACGAGTTGCGCACGCCGCTCACCTCCATCGTGGGCTTCGCCGAGATGATGCAGGGCGGCCTTGCCGGCCCGCTGCCGGCACAGGCGCTGGATTATATCGACGCCATCATCGACAGCACCAACAAGCTCGCCAAGCTGATCGACAATGTGCTGGACCTCACGCAGGGCGCGGCGGGCGGCCTGCCCATCGAGCACAAGCCGATCGACATGGAGGCACTGGTCCGCAAGATCGTGGCGCAGTTCGAACCGCGTGCGAAAGCGCGGGGGATCAACATCGCGCTCGCACTCCAGCCTAACCTCGGATCGATCAAGGGCGACGAGCGGCGCATCCGCCAGTCAATCGAGCATCTGGTGGAAAATGCGGTCAACTATGTGGGAGCCCATGGCCGCGTGCTGGTGCATGGCGACGGCAACCAGAACGGCGTGCGCGTCGTCGTCTCGGACAATGGGCCGGGAATCGAGGCCAAGCTGCAACCGCGCATCTTCGATACCTTCTCGCGCTTCGGCCGCACGACGGAGGGGCGCTCCAGCGGGCTCGGGCTGCCGCTGGTCCGCCAGTTCGTGGAGGCGCATGGCGGGAGCGTGACACTGGTATCCGAACAGGGGCAGGGGACGATCGTCACGCTCAGCCTGCCGCGCGACGCGTGATGGCCGGGTGTCCATCCATCGCAAGCGCCGCATATGCGATGCTGCACATCGCTGCCACCCCAACGCCTCCTCTGAAGGGGAGGGGGTATAGGCAGGGCCCCGCCCTTCCATGACCCAAGCGCTGCTCCTCGAAACCGCCACCGATGTGGAGGCGCTGGGCGCGCGCCTCGCCGCCGCGCTGCGCGCGGGCGATGTGGTGCTGCTCGACGGTGATCTCGGCGCCGGCAAGACCACGCTGGCGCGCGGTATCCTGCGCGGCCTGGGCCTTGTCGGCGAGGCGCCGAGTCCCACCTTCGCCATTCTCCAGGGCTATGAGCCGCCGGAGGTGGCGCTGCCGGTCGGCCATGTCGATCTCTACCGCCTCGACGACGCCGCCGAGGTTGAGGAGTTGGGCCTCGATGACTGGCTGGCGGACGGCGCCCTGCTCATTGAATGGCCGGACCGGCTGGGCGGCCGTTTCGATGCTTTCGCGCTGCTTCTTCGACTGGACATGGTGCCCGCGGGCGGGCGCATCTTGACAGCGCGCGTGCCGCCGGCTTGGGAAGGGCGATGGCCGCTCCCATGATGACACCGCCGCCCGGCGCCGCTCCCTTCCTCGCTGCCGCCGGTTGGGCGGGCGCGCAGATCCTGCCGCTCGCCGGGGACGCCTCGTTCCGCCGTTATTTCCGCGTGATCGACGGCGCACGCCGGGCCGTATTGATGGACGCGCCGCCCCCTCACGAGGACCCGCGCCCGTTTATTGCCGTGGGCGAATGGCTGGACGGCCATGGTTTTGCCGCGCCTCGAATCCTGGCGCGCGATCTCGATCAGGGGCTGCTGCTGCTGGAGGATTTCGGCGACGCGCGCCTGCGCGAGCATCTCGATACTGCGCCGCAGGATGAACTGGCGCTCTATACGCGCGCGG
>DASRXY010000055.1:0-6834 GCA_035654035.1 Sphingobium sp.
CGAGCGGGAGCACCGGCACGCCCACGGCACTGCGGGCATGTCGGCCGGTGTCGCCGAAGATACGCGCCATCATCTCGGAGGCGCCATTGGCGACCTTGGGCTGATCGGTAAAATCGGGCGCGGAGGCGACGAAGGCGCCGAGCTTCACGATACGCTCGACCCGGTCGAGATCGCCCAGCGCCGCCTTCATCTGCGCCACCAGCATGAGTGCGCAGCGCTCGGCCGCCTGCGCGCCCCAATCCAGATCCCGCGTGTCGCCCAGCTTGCCGGTCATCAGGGTCCCCTCCGCCCTGAAGGGGAGTTGGCCGGAGATGTGCAGCAGGCCGCCGGCAAGAACGGTGGGCACATAGGCGGCGACGGGCGCGGCAGCGACGGGGAGGGCAATGCCCTGCGCGGCGAGATGGTCTTCGATGCGGCTCATGGGGAACGCCATGAGCATGGCGGGCGGCCCTGGGTCAAGGGCGGACTGGTGCGCTGCTCTCTGGCGCATTTACGCAACACCGCGCTCGCCGGGGCACGTTGTGCGCTTGAAAGCGCTGGCCCGGCCGGCGCGAAGGCCATAGGAACGGGGGAAAATCAGCCGGGAGGGAAACCCATCATGAACCATCGCGCACGCGGATTGCGTCTCGTCACGGCGGCCTGCGCCATTGCCGCCGCCACTTTCTGCCTGGCCGGCAGCCCCGCCGCCTTTGCCCAGGAACGCCCCGCCGATCTCACCGCGCTGCCGCCGGTGCCGACCGACTACACGCCCGGCAAGACGCCTTGGGGTGATTATGATTTCCGTGGCACCTGGCCGATCGAATATATCAACAACGCCCGCATTCTCTTCCAGCGGCCCAAATCCTACGGCAACCGCGTGTGGCTGAACGATGCGGAGTTCGCCAAGCGCGTGGAGGCGGCCGAGAAGTCGGATGGTGCGTTCAATCCGGAGGGCGGCCTCAATGCCGGCGGCACGCAGGGTCTGGCGGATTGGATCAAGTCGTCGTCCTTCGGCAAGCGCACCTCGATGCTGGTGAGCCCGGCCGACGGCCAGCTCCCGCCGCTCACGCCGCATGGCGAGGCGCTCTACAAGGCCGGCCGCTCCGGCTGGGTGCCGCAGCAGCATTTCGACTGGGTCGACGATTTCGACAGCTGGGACCGCTGCATCTCGCGTGGTTTCCCCGCTTCCATGTATCCGTTCCGCTATAATAACGGTATCCGCATCTACCAGTCGCCCGGCTATGTGGTGATCGCGCTGGAGATGCTGGGCACGCGCGTCATCCCCATTGGCGATACGCCGCAATGGCCGAGCAATGTCGAGGCGTGGATGGGGCAGAGCCGCGGCCATTGGGAGGGCAAGACGCTGGTCATCGAGACGACCAACATCAAGTCTGGCGACAGCGCCACGCATGACCCCTACAAGCGCTCCGCTTCGCCGGTGAACATGGCGACGCAGAATGTGCCGCCCTTCAACACCATCCCCATGAGCAAGCAGGCGAAGGTGGTGGAGCGCATCACCATGACCGGGCCCAACAGCATCGTTCACGAGCTGACCTACAGCGATCCGGAAGTGTACACTGCGCCCTGGACCACGCGCATCGAATGGGCGCGCGACGATGATTATCAGTTCTTCGAATATGCCTGCCACGAGGGCAATGTGCAGATCCGCAACTACATCACGGCCTCGCGCGCGCATCGCGAGCAGATCGCGGCGGGCACGGCCAAGGCGGACGAGCCGGATACGCGCGACCGCTTCGCCCAGCCGTTCGACCGCGACCCGGCCGCGCCAACCGAATAAGCCATGATCGACCCGGGAGCGCTCTATTGGCGCTCCCGGACGAGACCGGGGAAGGCCGGGTGATGGCGGTTGTGGCGTGAGACGTGCACCGGGTTAGGTGTGACCATGGCGATTGGGCATCGCTGTTGCGCGGTCCAGCCGGTCTCTCTGCCTTGAGACGGAACCTGTCCGTCGTTGTTTCGCTGGAGCGAGCGAAGCCGACGGCAGCGCTGGCTCCTTGCCATCCAGCCATCACTCCACCGGCGCACGGGACGATTCTGTCGCCCCTATGTGCTCCGAACCTACCTTGTACTCCTGCGCAGGCAGGCGCCTAGGGCGGCTAAGCAGTTCGGGGTTTCTGGGCTGCTGCCCGTGCAGGAGTACAAGGCGGCGCTCGGGACGCTGGCGTGCTATCGGGCAAACGCTCCCAGCCAACAGCGCTGATCCAAATTGGGGGTGGCGGACCACGATGCCTTCCACCGCTCCACTCTCGCCCGTCTCAGAAAGCGTTCCTCAATCCCGCGCCATTGCGGCGTCCACGTCGGCCAGTTCATCCAGCCGGCTTTCGATCCAGGCGAGGGCCCCGTCCCAGTCGTCGATGCGGGCATGCGCATCGGTCGCCACCGGCGCGTGGGGCGCGAGTTCGGGCTCGCCGATCAGTTGGAGGCGCCAGGCCTGTTGTGCGTGGTGCGCGACGGAGCTGTGATTATTCTCCAGATCGTCGATGAAAAGCGTAAGCGGCGGCTGGCGCTGCGCCATCAGCCGCGCGACCACGGGGCCTTTGCCGCCGCGATTGCCGATCACCGGCGCATCGAGCCCCACGGCGCGCAATTGCGCGGCGCGGGCGGCGGCTTGCTCCTCGCCGATATTGGTGACGATCACCAGATCGGCCCGCGCGGCGAGGCGGTGCATAGCCTCGACCGCGCCGGCAATGGGGGTCTGGCGATGCATTTCCGTCTCGAAGAAGCCGGAGAGCAGCTCCCAGATCAGCGCGCGCTCCACCGGATCGCCGCTGTCCTTGTGACGTAGCGCTTCCTCGAAGGGTGAGGCGAAATTGAAATCGATGCCGTGCGTCTCGTCCAGCCAGGCGCGGAAGGGCACCACCATATGGAGCAGCACTTCGTCGCAATCGGCGATGATGAGGGGGCGAGTTCGAGCGGAAAGCGAGATCATCACAGCGCCGCGCGCGTCGCGACGATGGCGGCCGGCTCCACATCAAGCGCCTGGGCGCAGGCGATCAGATCCGGCTCATGATCGAGGACGAAGTCGACCAGCGCGCGCAGCGTGGCGGGATCGCCCAGACTGGTGCGCAGCGTCTGCGGATCGAGCCCGGTCAGCGCCAGCATCCGCTCAGCTCGTCCCTGTTCCGAGACGGCCCATCCCACAATGCGCAAGGCAAGCGCAACCGTTTGCTCATCGGGACATATGGGATATGGTCCGTTCATGAGGGGCGGTTCCGCGGGCTTACGCCGATAAAGAGGTCGTCCGGCATGGTCGAGAGGGCACTCGTGAAAAAGCGAGTACTTGTTGTCGAGGATAATGAGCTTAATCTCAAGCTCTTCTGTGACCTTCTTGCGGCCCATGGCTTCGAGACTGACGCGGTGCGCGATGGGCGTGACGCCTATGGCCGTGCCCGTGCCTTCACGCCCGATCTTATCATTACGGACATCCAGCTTCCGCACGTCACCGGCCTTGAACTGATTGCCGAGATGCGCGGCGACGCTGCGCTGGCCAGCGTGCCGATCATGGCCGTGACCGCCTATGCGGGGCTTGGTGATGAGGAGCGCATTCGCGGCGCCGGCGCCAATGCCTATGTGTCCAAGCCGATCAGCGTTGCGCGCTTCATTGGCGTGGTGAACGATCTGCTGGAAGCCGGACCTGTCGGCGATTCGCCGCCCCGCGCCAGTTCGAGCGCCGTGGCGTAACGCCCTGCCTTCGGTAAAGTCTTCTTCTCACGCGGTCATGAGCTGTCGCCGGACCTCGGCGTCATCCGCGCAGCAGCCAGGATGGGATAGAGCCAGCCCAGAGAGGGCCTCTTCGCCGGGCCGGACGGTTGCATGAAAGGGATTCGCGAGCGCACCCCGCTTGCGCCGGAAGGTGATCCGGGTCGAAGCGTGCAATCCATCGCGGAAACCTGTTCTGCGGCATCGGGATGGCTCATCTGCTCCCCTCGCCGTGCGCGCCGAACGCAGTTCGGCCCGCTGCCGCCGCCGACAGCCACAAGGGCGAATCGGCGGAGAAAGCGGGCCGTCACGCAGGGAGAACCTGCGGCGCGACGGGCGGCATAGGCCGCCCCGCGGCTTACTTGATCTTGGCTTCCTTGAACTCGACGTGCTTGCGCGCGACGGGATCATATTTGCGGAAGCTCAGCTTCTCGGTCTGGTTGCGCGGATTCTTCTTGGTGACATAGAAGAAGCCGGTGTCAGCCGAGCTGACCAGTCGAATCTTCACGGTGGCTGGCTTCGCCATGGCCGATCCCTCAAAAATAAAGCGGCGCCCGTGCCTGCCGAAGCAAGGCGCCAAGCGCAGACAAACGGTCGAAAATGGACGGGGCGCGATACACTCCGGCCGGTTCGGCGCGGCCAATGCGGGAATCGGGCTGCTTTGTCAAGGTCAGCAGGGGCAAAAGAGCCGTGGAAAGCGCCTCGTAAACGTGCCGTTAACCGGCCTGCGGCAAGCTTCCCTTGCCGGCCGGATGCCCAATCTCGCGCACCGCGCCGGCGCGGGAGGAGAGCGCATGAAGCATGATCCGATGCTGACGGTCCGCGGCGATCTGCTGGGCCGGATCGAACGGCTCCAGCGTGATTGCGCCGTGCTGTCTCTGGCGCGCCTGTGTGAGCAACTCGACGATATCCGGAGCCTTGCCCGGCGTTATGATCTGCACGCGGTCGAGCGCCTTGCCAGCTTGCTCGGCTCGGTCGTGGCGTTCAATGGCCACCGGCAGGTGGCGCTCACTTATCTGGCGCTCATGCATGATGCGGCGGAAGGCGAGCGGCTGGACCCGGCCGACACGCATGTCTTCCTGGCGGCCGCGGCACTACGGGGTTGCCGGCTGGGCTGAGCGCCCGGCGCTTCCCGCTTGCCCGCCCCTCAATTGGTGGGGATTTCGATCAGCCTGTCCACATCAATCGATTCGTATGGGGTGTCGCCCCGTGCGAGGATGTCGGAACCATTCCGGCGTTCTGGCGATCCATGATCGTATTCGGACAGGAGAAAAAGATGACCGACACAGCGCTCAAGACCCCCACCGACCTCAAGGGTAACGCGACGAAAGCCGTCGCCGAGGCGCTCAATGGACTGCTGGCCGACAGCTTCGCGCTCTTCCTCAAGACCAAGAATTTCCACTGGCACGTCTCAGGCCCGCATTTCCGCGACTATCACCTGCTATTCGACGAGCAGGCGGCGGAGATTTTCGCGACCACCGACGCCATTGCCGAGCGGGTGCGCAAGATCGGCGAGACGACGATCCGCTCCGTCGGCGATGTCGCCCGGCGCCAACGCGTGACCGATAATGACAAGGATTTCGTGAAGCCGGCGGACATGCTTAACGAGTTGCGCGCTGACAATCTCGCGTTCGTCGAGGCCCTGCGCGCCGCCAAGGAACTGGCCGGCGAAGCTGGCGACAATGCGACCGACAGCCTGATCGACGACTGGACCGACGCGGCTGAAAAGCGCGCCTGGTTCCTCTTCGAGGCTGGCCGGAACGCCTGATCTGGCATGAAAGTGGGCCCGCGCGGCGCGGCGGCACTGTGCCGCGCCCTTCCTGCCGCAACGCCGGATTGGAGCCCCGCTCAGCCACGACGGTAGGAGGGAAGCTGCCCGATCCGTCATTCCCGCGAAAGTGGGAAGCTAGAACCCAGCCATGCCAGAGTGCCTGAGACGAACTGACGCTTTCCGCGTTCGCGGGGATTCCGAGTCAGCAATTCGAGCTTTCAACCGAGCGGGCAGCCACTCTCCGACCGGCGGCCGGGCTGACGGGCAAGGCGCCTCCCATCAAAGCCTGAAGGGGGCGGAGGCTAATATGGAGTAATCACCCAGCGGGTGCGCCGCGATGCGGGCGCTTGCCCGGCCTGTCTCCGCCAGATCCACGCTTCGCCTCCTGGTCGTTTGGGGTTTCATCGCCTATTCGGGGGCGCTGACCTCTTGAGAGGCCGCGCGGCGCGGTCTGCATGCGCCGCGATTCGTCGTCGGTCTCGCCCTCGTTGGCGCATCGGATGCGCGGCTGTCGGATCGCCGTTCGCGCCAGCGCTCGCGAGGCCATAGGCGCGGCGCGGAGATGCTGCGCGCAATGGTGACGAGCAGCGACCGAGAGCAAAGAGGCCGCGAGGATGCCGGCCGAGACGAGGCGCGTCATCACCGAGCGCGGGAGCGCGAGCGCCGTTCACTGGCGGTGCACAGCTACGAGCAGCGGTACGACGACACCGCGAACGGGCCGCGTGAGCAGGGCGTGCTCTCGCTCCACCTCACGCTATCCAGAACTAAGCTCTCGCAACTCGCATTGTGCCAAGCAGCCCGCACATCAAAAGGGCCCGGACATCGCTGCCCGGGCCCCTCTATGCATTCGACGACGTGACTGGCGTCAGTCGTGCTTGGGCTGGAGGTTCACGGCGGCATATTTGCCGCGGCGGTCCACTTCCAGCTCGAAGTCGAGGCGGTCGCCCTCGTTGATCGTGGGCAGGCCGGCGCGCTCGACGGCGCTGATGTGCACGAAGGCGTCGGGCTGGCCGTCGTCGCGCTGGATGAAGCCGAAGCCCTTCATGGCGTTGAAGAACTTGACCGTGCCGCTTGCCTTTTCGCCGGTGAGCTGGCGCATCGGGCCGCGCTCCCCGCCGGGACCGCCAGGACCGCGCGCGGGCACTGCGTCACGCTCGGGCACCGGCAAGGGTTCGCCATCAATCACCAGCTCGGTCGCGGAGACCTTGCCGCCGCGATCGACCAGCGTGAACTTGAGCGGCTGGCCTTCTGCCAGGCCCGTAAGACCGGCCTGCTCGACCGCGCTGATGTGCACGAACACATCCTCGCCGCCGTCATCGCGCACGATGAAGCCGAAGCCCTTCTGGCCGTTGAAGAATTTGACG
>DASRXY010000056.1:0-3948 GCA_035654035.1 Sphingobium sp.
AGGGCACCGGCTTGGTGCCCTATGACGAGCGCGCCGCCATCACCAGCGGCGCCTTGACCGGCCGCGCCGCCGAGCTGGCCTATGCGCAAGACCCGGTCGCGCTCTTTTTCCTCGAAATCCAGGGATCGGGCCGGCTGCGCCTGCCGGACGGATCGGTCATGCGCGTCGGCTATGATGGGCAGAACGGGCGCGATTATACCGGCATCGGCCGCCTGATGAAGGATCGCGGGCTCATCCAGATCGGCTCCATGCAGGACATTGTCGGCTGGCTCCACGCCAATCCCGACCAGGCCGACGCGATCATGAACGAGAACCGCAGCTACGTCTTCTTCCGCGAGTTGACCGGGGACGGGCCCATTGGCGCGCTCGGCGTCGCGGTGACGCCGGAGACGACGGTGGCGGCCGATCCCGCCTATGTGCCGCTGGGCGCGCCGGTGCTGCTCTCGCTCGACCGCGCCGAACCCAATGGCCTGTGGATCGCGCAGGATACCGGCGGCGCGATCAAGGGCGCCAACCGCTTCGACAGCTTCTGGGGCGCCGGCGAGACAGCTGCCACCATCGCCGGCGGCATGTCGGCGCGGGGCAGCGCGCTGCTGCTCCTGCCGCTCGGCACCTATGCCCGCCTCGCGAGCCAATATGGCTGGCCGCCGGCTCAGCCCTGAGGAGCGCGCGCTGTGGCAGGCGCTGGTGCGTACCGCGCGGCCGCTGCGCCGTACGACGCCCCGGTCCGCTAGCGCCACCGTCAGTGCGCCGCCGCCCACCCTGGAGGAAGCGCTTGCGACACCGCTGCCGCCCCGCCCGCGCGGCCGCGTTCCGGCCCCCCGACCCACCGATCCGCCGGCCCCGCCACGTCCCGCCCCTGTCCCCGTGCTCGATTCGAGCTGGGAAAAGAAGATCCGCGCCGGCCGCCTGGTGCCGGACATCAGTATCGATCTACACGGCCTGACGCTCGCCGCCGCACATCTGCGGCTCGATCGGCTGCTCGCCGACGCCGTGCGCCAGGGCTGGCGCGTGCTGCTGGTGGTGACGGGCAAACCCCGTGCCGCGCGGGCGCTGCCCGGCGAGGTGGGTGGACGCGGCGCCATTCGCGCAGAGATCGGCGACTGGCTGGCGCGCAGCCCATATGCGAATCACATCGCCAGCGTGCGTGGGGCGCATCCCCGCCATGGCGGCGCGGGCGCGCTCTACATCATCCTGCGTCGGCCGGAAGGCGACTGACCGCGACGAACCGGCTGGAGCGCGGCGGCTCAAGCCTCGTCGCTGAACAGCCACTCGCGCGCGCTCTCCACCGTGCGGAAATAGCGGGCGTTGAGCATCTCGACCAGTTCGCGCGACTGCACCTTGTTGACCAGCGCCGTGCTCACCAGCGCGGTGCGCCGCCGCGTCGAGGGGTTGGTGGCCATCGCCAACGGAGGAAACAGCTCGGCCACGTCCTGCGTCAGCTCGCCATAGCCGCTCGCGTCGACCAGCGAATAGGCAATCCCGCCCGTGATGTTGAGCGCCTCTGTCGCCTGCCGGTAAGCGGTGGCGAAGGCCGCGCAGACAGCTGCGTCCCACTCGCCGCGCAGGGTCATTTCGAGCAGGTGGCGCTCATGATCGATGTGAATGTCGAAGGGTGCGGTGTGTCCGCCCCTAAGTGCGTCCTGCGCCCCGGCATCTGGGCCGGTGGCGTGGTCTCGCGACTCTGATGGACCATACATGATTTTTATTCTGGCTTTTGTGCGACTCGCGGCCAGCATAAATGGCCAGGGTTAACAAGCCGTTGTCGTGCTGCTCCCCGCATCGGCAAAGAGCCAGGCCTCGGCCTCCTGCCGGGTCATGAAGATGCGGCGATGGGCATGGGGCAGGCCGTGACACGCCTGGAGCGCCCCAAGCTTGCTACCGGTGATGCCCGCCATGCGCGCCGGGCAATCGGGCGCGAACGAGTCGACCAGCGCCTGGAGCCCCTGCATCACGTCGGCGGATTGCACTGCGAAGGCGCTGGCATCCACCAGGCAATATCGGCAGCCGCCCTCCAGCTTCATGCGCCGCAGCGCCGCACGGAAGGCATCGGTAAAGGCGGCCAGCGTCGCCATATCCCAGAATCCGCGTTTGGTGACACGGAGCAGATGCCGGGCCGGCTCCAACTCAAAGACGAACGGCACGGCGGCAGCAGCCGGCGCACGGGGAGGCGGCATCGAACCCGGCTCGTCGCGCTGCTCTGGCTCGGTCCGCGCCATCGTCAGCCTCCTTCGCCTGCCTCGACCAGGTCCTGCGCGAGCCAGGCTTGGGCTTCTGCGCGCGTCTTGAAGTCGCGGCTGGCAATGCGCTGCCCGACTTGCGAGACCTGCAGGCGGTTGAGCGCCCCGGGCACGACATTGGCGGTGCGCCGAGCGAGATAGGCGGCATTCTCGCGTGTGACCTCGGCAAAGCGCATCATCACCTCACGCGACTGAACGGCAAAAGCGCTGCCATCCACCAGCGCCCGCTCCAGCCCGCCATGGCGGTGGAGCAGGTGCAGTGCGCGCACGAACTCGGCGGCGAACCGCTCGAAGGTCGCCAGGTCCCAGAAGCCGCGCAAGCTCATGTCGAGCTCACGTCGGCGAATATCAACGCTGATCTCGAAGGGATCCATGCCGGCAGCCTTGCCACTTCACTGACAGGCCAGCGTGACAGGCGAAGGTTAAGAGTTGGTTGAAACGCGCGCCAGAATGCGCCCGTAAATCGCCGTGAGCTGCTCCAGGTCCGCCAGCGCCACGGCCTCGTCCAGCTTGTGCATGGTGGCGTTGAGCAGGCCGAATTCCACCACCGGGCAGAGCGCGCACAGGAAACGGGCATCGGAGGTGCCGCCGCTCGTCGAAAGCTCCGGCGTAAGGCCGGTTTCCGCCCGGATCGCCTCACTTACCAGTGCCGAGAGCGCGCCTGGCTGCGTGAGAAACGCCTCGCCGCTGATCCGTGCCTCCAGCGTGCCGCCTTCGGCTTCCACAATGGCGCGAATGCGCTCGGTGAGCGCGGCGCCGCTGTGCCGGTCGTTGAAGCGGATCGAGAGGCGCGCACGGGCGCGCGCCGGGATCACATTGGTCGCGGGATTGCCAACATGCAGGTCCGTGATTTCGATGTTGCTGGGCTGGAACCAGTCGGTCCCTTCATCCAGCACGATCGCCTCGGTGGCGGCGAGAATGCGTACCAGCGGTGAAATCGGGTTCTTCGCCAGATGCGGATAGGCGACATGGCCCTGCACGCCGGCCACCTCGATCCACATGTTGACCGAGCCGCGCCGGCCGATCTTGATCGTGTCGCCCAGCCGGTTGACGCTGGTCGGCTCACCGACGAGGCAAAGGTCGGGCCGGACGCCGCGCTGCGCCATATGGGCCATCAGCGCCCGCGTGCCGTGGACCGCATCGCCCTCTTCGTCACCGGTGATGAGCAGGCTCACCGTGCCCGGCTGCGCGGGCGTGCGCGCCAGCGCGGCCACGAAGCAGGCAATGCTGCCCTTCATGTCCACCGCCCCGCGCCCATAGAGCAGATCACCATGACGCCGGGGCGTGAAGGCATCGCCCGTCCAGCCCTCGCCGGGCGGCACCACATCGAGATGGCCGGCAAAGGCGAAATGCGGGCCATCGCCATTGCGCCGCACCGCGAGCAGATTCTCGACGGGGGCATTCTCGCCGGTGCCATCCAGGAAGCGCTCCACCGTGAAGCCGAGCGGTGCCAGCATCGCCTCCAGCGCATCGAACACCGCTCCGGCCGCAGGCGTGACGGAGGGGCAGGCGATGAGAGCCTCGGCCAGCGCGGCGGGATCGGTGAGAGGAAGGGCATCCGTCATGGAGCCCGCGTTAGCCAATGCGACGGCACATGGAAAGCGCCGGCTGGATCGGCCCCGGCAGCCGACGGGTGCGCGCCGCCCAAGCCGGGCATCCATTGGAACGCCTCGGCCATCATCTCCTCTCGGGACGCAGTTTTGATCCG
>DASRXY010000057.1:0-2128 GCA_035654035.1 Sphingobium sp.
GGCGCCGGCTGTCACCTTCGCCACTGATACCGCCCTCGACGAGGTGCTCGCCGATGTCAGCGCCGGCATGGATCTCATCAACGCCAACGGCGCCGTGCTGCGCCTGCAGTACGATGGCCGTTTTGGTGAGGACACACAGCAGTCCAGCGCCAGCCTGAAAGGCAGCGTCCCATTCTAGTGAACTTCTGCTCACCAGAAACCGTGGCTGCTGCAGAGCGATCATTATGCACGGATGATCCGATCCTGGAGCTGTTCGAGGTAGCGCCGGTGCACCAGCCGGAAGGCTACAATCCCTCTTCCCTGAAGCGATCAAAGCTCTGATCGACGTCGTGTTCCACGAGTAACTCCGGACCCGGACACCGCGCGACTCAGGGACGACAGACACAAAATAAAAAGCGCCGGTACTTCCAATTACTCTCATCGCCCTTATTCAGCATCAGCCAACATGACCTGGAGTTGGGCAAGCTGGACGGCGCGGCGTACTACACTGGTTATGGCGCTGAAAAGCCACAAGCAGGCCCTCGCCTGACACGCCTCTCCTCCTCAACGAGGAATTCTTTGCGCTCAAAGCCAACGTCGCGGGCCGCTTCCAGACTATTCGCTGAAGTCCGCTCGCAACGGTGAAACGGACGCAGTGGCGGCGCTGTACTCGGACAGCTCTTAGACCAATTGCTCCGCGCACGGCCTGCGCAAAGCCGGCGCCGCGCTTGCCGCCGAAAACGGGCCACTGAGCATCAACTCATGGCAATCTTCGGCTGGCAAACCATCCAAGAGGCGGAGCGCTACACGAAAGCCGCGCGTCGACGGAAAATGGCTGGCGACGCGATGGGGCTGGTCAGGTCCAAACGAGGAACGTAAATGTCCCACCACATTTGCCGGTGGGACATTCCAGCCAAAAATAAGTAAGGGAATCAGTCGCTTAAATAGGTAATGGCGCCCCGTAGGGGACTCGAACCCCTGTTCCCAACGTGAGAGGCTGGTGTCCTAGGCCACTAGACGAACGGGACAGCGCTGGAGCGAACCTATATGGGACTAAGCGCCCATCAATCAAGCCGTTTCTTTCCCCAAAGCCCGCCAATACTCAAAGAGCGTCAATCGGGCGCTGTTCGCCGGATGCCGATGTCGGTGAGCGCGCGGCCGGCGGCGAGATCGTAGACTGCAATCCCTTCCTTGCCCGCGGCTTCGTAGTGAACCGCGAGCCGGTCACCCGAAAGCGAAATCGAGCGCACCTGCGCCCCTGCCGGCAAGCGCAGCATCGCCTCGGGCGGAACGGCCGGTTGCGGCGCGGGCGGCGGTTGCGTCGTCCTGGCGGACGCGAGATAGATGATGCGCCCGGCAACCGTCGCAAGGCCGGCGAACAGCAGCACCCCCAGCGCGACGACGATGATCTTCATCGTGCGCTGCAGGCGCGCTTCCGCTGCGTTCGGCACAGGGGCCGTGGCCGCCGCGGAGGCTGCGTCGGCGGCATCGGTTGCGTGCATTCCACGTCCTTCCGTCATCGTCGCGGAGGCCATCCGGAGGCCAGTTCACAAGGCTATGTCTAGCGCCGAGCCGACACAAAGCGCAAACCCGTTGCAGGTCACCGCAGGTGAGGAGGATGCGGGCACCCGGCTCGACAAGCTGCTCGCCCAGCGCGTCGACGGGCTGAGCCGCGCGCGCATCCAGGCGCTGATCCGCTCCGGCAACATCACCGATGCCGGCGGCCGGCCCATTGACGATAGCGCCTGCCGCGTCAAACCCGGCGACACTTTCAAGGTTGTACTGCCGCCGCCGGTCGCCGCCGAGCCGCGCGCCGAGAAAATGCCCCTCAGCGTCGTCTACGAGGATAGCGATCTCATCGTCATCGACAAACCGGCACACATGGTCGTGCATCCCGCGCCGGGGCACGCCGAAGGCACGCTCGTCAATGCCCTCATCGCCCATTGCGGCGAGAGCCTTTCAGGTATCGGCGGCGTGCGGCGGCCCGGCATCGTGCACCGGCTCGACAAGGGCACCTCGGGGCTTCTCGTCGTGGCGAAGAACGATGCGGCCCACCAAGGGCTCGCCGAGCAGTTCGCCGCCCATGGTGCAGACGGACGCATGCACAGGGCCTATCGCGCCCTGGTTTGGGGCAAGCCGCTGCGCCCCC
>DASRXY010000058.1:0-9335 GCA_035654035.1 Sphingobium sp.
GCAGGGGCTCACTGGGGGCGGCGCGGACGATCTCGGCATCATATTGATCGGCCACAATCAGCCCTGTGCGCGCGGGCCATAACGCGACCGACTCGAACAATGTAAGGTCGAATCCGGCGGGGACGGCCCAGAAATACCGGTCGCAATAATCGAAATAGTCCGGCCACTTGCCGTCACCCAGGAGATCCGCGCGGCTGCACTTGATTTCCACCGCGATGATCGCGCCGCGGGCGTCCACGGCCATAATATCGAGTCGCCGTCCATTCGGCAGCGGCACCTCGGGCACGCCGAAAATGTCATGGCGGGCGAACAGGCGCAGGATGCCGCGCGTCACCGCGCGCGCTGTGCCGTCCACGAGGCCGGACTCGTCGGGCAGAGGGGCCATCGCATCCATATCGACCGCCTAGAACATGTGGAGAACATTCTCAAGCTCGCGTTGCGGGCGCGACGAGGCGCGCGCCGGCTCCTTGCGAGCCGGCGCGCATGCCTGCCTTATTCAACGATAGAAAATGTGCCGGCCGATGCGCGCAACCAAGGGACGATCCCACTTGGGCGAGCTGTATGCCGCATGGAAGAACAGAGCGCCCTCGGCAGGATTGCGCCAGCTCTCTTCCAGTGCGATCTGCGCGATCGCCTGGGCCGTGCGCCATGCAGGGCGGCTGGTCGGAACTTCTGGCATGCGGCCGCCGCGCACGAAGCCGAACTGGCCCTTCTGGGTGACGACACCGCACAGGCTATCGGCAAAGCGCCCGGAGCGGGCCCGGCCGATCACCACATTAGCGACGGCAAGCTGGCCTTCCAGGCTCTCGCTGCGGGCTTCAAAGAAAACGGCAGTAGCGAGGCAGCGCGATTCGGCGTCAAGCGGGCCGTCGGCCTTCCAGGCCGCCACAAGCTCCGCGAGCGAATCGGGCGCATCATCGCCGGAAAAATCTTCTGAGGAGGTAGGCTCGACAGCCGTCGCGACAGCGGGGGCGACCATGACCGGAGCCTCGAACGACTGAACTTGGGCGCTTGCGGCGGTCGTCACGCCGTAGGCCAGCAGGAAGGAAACACCAACAAGACCGAACGCCGCCGCACTGGCGACTCGAAACGATTTAAACATCGACTCTCTGAACTATGCGGTGGGTCGGATGGCGAGACTGCGGCGACGCTCTTTCCAAACGTCTCCAGGAACAGGCTCGGTCCGCCCCCCGTCTGCGTGTTTGCCAGGCCAGTCCCCAAGACCATTCCAGCAACCTGCGCGTGTAGGGCGCGCCTTTGCCTTCGCATCTGCAACAGGTCAATCGGCGCAGAGAATTTCAGCGGCGAACCGTTCCCCTTCTGCGACATCCAGTTCGATGAGCCAGAGGTCCGGATCGGCACGTTTTCTGCGTTCGATATAGTCCGTAATTTCAATGGGTTGACTATCAACCGGTGGACCACAACGGACCAGTTCCAAACGCCCATCGAGGGTGCTCATACGCTCCAGAAGTGCTTGAAACCTGCCGCGTTCAAGCAATTGGACGAGCACGACCCCGCTCGCTCGATCGCCGTTGTGCAACACCGCCCCGAAGCCGCCAGCCGCATCCACGCGCCGCAGCAGCGCGCTCACCAGAAGCTGCGTGTCGAGCCGGCTCACGCGCCTTCGGCAGCCGGATCGCTATAGCCCGGCAGTGTAGAGAGCGGGATGGTCGAGCGCATGAACGTGCCGGTGCCGCGCCCCACCTCCTGGCCTTGGCCGTCGACCAGCCGCGCCTCGGCCACGAACACACGGCGTTTGCCGCTGAGCCAGCGCCCTTCGGCGACGACCGGGCCGGGATGCAGCGGCCGTGTGAACAGCAGGTTGAAGGCGGTAGTAAGCAAAAAGCGGTCGGAAACGAGGCTGTTGGCCGCATAGAAGGCGGCATCGTCCATCATCTTGAAATAGATCGTGCCGTGCGCGGCGCCGGCGGCGTGGAAGTGGGCTGGCTCGACGAGAAACTCGATGCGGGCCTGGCCGGCAGCCGGCACGATCAGACGCGAAGAGAAAAGCCGGTTAATCGGCGCGGAGTCGTAAAGCCGCTCCAACGCGCGGAAATGGGCCGCTTCACCGGAAGGCACCGTGCGGTCTGCCCCGGAGGCCTCAGGCGGCGTCACGTGCCTCGCCGCTTGCCAGCAGCGCGAACAGCGCCGCCTGCGAGCGCACGCCGCGAATTCGGGCAAGCTGCGTCTCATTGCGCAGCAAACGCGAGACGCGCGCCAGTGTCTTGAGGTGCTCCGCCCCGCTATCGGTCGGCGAAAGCAGCATGAACACCACATCCACCGGCGCTTCGTCGATGGCATCGAAAGCGATCGGCTGGGCCAGCAGCACCACCACGCCGCGCACGCGCTCCAGCCCGTCGAGCTTGGCGTGCGGGATGGCGATGCCACCGCCGAAACCGGTGGAACCCAAGCGCTCGCGCTCGGTCAACCGCTCGATGACCTCGACCGCATCGAGACCATAGACCTCGTGCGCGATCTGCCCGAGCTTCTGGAAAAGCTGCTTCTTGTTGGCGACCGAAATGTCGGTCAGTACCGCTTCCGCGACCAGCAAGTCGTTGAAATAATCCATAAATCCGTGTCCTGCGGTCGGACTCCCAAATCTGATGCGACAGGGGGACCGCCTGGATGAAAACCGTGCGGCCCCATAGAAGTTATGGCCCCGGGGGTCAACCAGCGCACCCGAACGGCACCACTATGGCACAGATTCGGGTGCGATTTCTCCCGTGCTCTTGCTCATCAGTGCGGCGGCTCGACCCAACCGATGGTGCCGTCGTTGCGGCGATAGACCATGTTGAAGCTGTCCGTGCGGCTGTTCACGAACATGAGCGCATTGGTGTTGCGCAGGTCCAGCATCATGACCGCGTCCGAGACGCTGGTACGCGGAATATCGACACGCATCTCGGCAACCACGGCCGGCGATTCCGCCAGCACTTCCTCCTCCTCGGCGGTGGATTGGAAGACCGTATAGTTCGCGTCCTCGATGCCATTGCCGCTGATCGCGCCATCGCGCTGCGCCTCAGCGGCAGCAGTCTGTTCGTGCCGGCCCTTGAGACGGCGCATATAGCGGCGCAATTGCTTGTCGATCCGCTCGGCCGCCTGATCGAAGGCGATGTGCGCATCCTGCGCCTGGCCCTGCCCCTTGAGAATCAGGCCCGCCATGACATGGCAAACGATATCGGCGCGAAACGCCCCGTGCGGCGCCGGGCCGAAGACGACATGCGCAGAAAGAGCGCGTGGGAAATATTTGTCGACGGTGGCCTGGAGACGGGAGGAGACATAGCTCTTGAGCGCATCACCCGTGTCGATCTTGTGGCCCGAAACGCGAATGTCCATCGACTGTCTCCTTCATCTTGCGGCCTCAAAGGCCTGTGGTGCGCGCCGTCAGGGATCGGGACGCCGGTCCAGCTCCAGCCAGAGCGCATTGTCGAGTTGAGCGATAAAGGCCCGGTGTCGCGCCAGTTCCGCCTCGCTTGGCGCAAAAAGACGAGGCGGCCGCGCCACGCGGGCAGCAGCGGGTAGAATGATCGGGGCGGCCGCTTGGGTCCGGCCGCTCTCGGCCACGAGCGTAAGGCCGATCTGCCGGCCGCCGGTCAGTTCGATATAGAGTTGCGCGAGCAGCTCAGCATCGAGCAGCGCGCCGTGCTTGATGCGATGGCTCCGGTCGATCCCGTAGCGCGTGCAGAGCGCGTCCAGGCTGTGCTTGGCGCCCGGATGCAACGCGCGGGCAATCGCGACGCTGTCGATCATGCGGCTCAGGTCGATGGCCTCCCGGCCGCAGCGCTCCAGCTCGGCATTCAGGAAGCCGAAGTCGAACCGCGCATTGTGCGCGACCAGCTTGGCGTCGCCCAGAAAGGCGAGCAACGCTTCCGCCTGACTGCCGAACAGCGGCTTGTCGGCCAGGAAGCGGTCGGAGAGGCCGTGCACAGCCTCCGCGGCAGCCGGCATAGGGCGCTGCGGATTGAAATAGGCGTGGAAGCTCTCGCCGGTGGGAATTCGATTGATGAGTTCGATGCAGCCGATTTCGACGAGACGGTCCCCGTTCAGAGGGTCCAGACCAGTGGTTTCGGTATCGAAGACAATTTCGCGCATTCGGCTCTGACTCGTTGGCCTTGTATTATCGGGCCTGGGCGGCGCGAAGGCAAGCGAGGAGACGCGTGACCTGCGCCCGAGTCTGCCATTTCGGCCGCCCCGTCTCGATGACCACATCAGCCGCCTGGCGCTTGAGATGATCGGGCCGCTGGCTGCGCAGGAGAGCGCGCAGCTTGGCCGCGGTCATGCCCCGACGGCGCAGCACGCGACGGCGCTGCAAAAAACCCGGCGCGGAAACGACCGCCACGGCGTCCACCCAGGCATCCAGTCCCGTTTCATAGAGCAGCGGAATGTCGAGCAGCACCAGCCGGTGACCGGCATGGCGGCGCAGAAAGGCACGCCGTTGCGCAGCGACAGCGGGGTGGACGATGGCCTCCAGCGCGGCCAGTTCGGCCGGGCGGCCAATCACGCGCGCACCCAGCGCCTGCCGGTCGACTCCCATGGGGCCTGTAGTGCCCGGAAAGCGGGCTTCGATGGCGGTGACGAGCAGCCCGCTAGGCCCCTGCATCGCATGCACCTGTGCATCGGCATCAAAGACGGGAATGCCGAGGCGCCGTGCGACGGCGGCGACAGTCGATTTGCCCATGCCGATCGAGCCGGTGAGACCAAGGCGGAAGGGACGGTGAGTCACGCGGTGGCTTTATCCCGCTTCATGTCTGCCGCCCCGACGGGCCAGGTCGGCAGGCACACCGCTCATGCCGGCGCCAGCAGCAGCGCGCGCAGATCGGCGTCCATGTCCCGGGGTGCCTCGGCGTCAAAGAAGATGTCGAAGGCGAGCGCGGCCTGTCCGATGAGCATTTCCAGCCCGTCAAGCGTCGCGAGTCCAGCCGCGCGTGCGGCTGCCAGCAGGGGCGTTTCGAGCGGCGCATAGACGATGTCATAGACCGTGGCCGAGCGGCGCAACGACGCCAGATCCGGCACATAGGGTGCATGGCCGGTCATCCCGAGCGGGCTGGCATTGACGAGCAGATCGGCCCCGGGCAGCGGTGCGTCGAAATCCTGCACGCGTCCGGCAAAGCTGAGCCGTTGAAGCAGACTCTCACCCTTTGCGCGATCGCGCGCCACGATGGTGAGATCGGTGATACCCACCGAGCGCAGTGCGAAGGCAATGGCGAGTGCCGCGCCGCCAGCGCCCACCAGCACCGCGCGAGTGCCCGTCCACTCCCCGCGCAGCAGAGGCTGGAGAAAGCCGCCGGCATCGGTATTGGTCCCGATAAGCGGCCCGCCCGTCTCGCAGGCGACCGTGTTGATCGCCCCGATCCGCTCGCGCACGCCGCCCGGATCGTCAACATAGTCAAGCGCCGCAATCTTGTGGGGAATGGTGATGTTGCAGCCCAGCCAGTCCGGATCCGCGCGGCGCTGGAGAAAATAGCCGGCAAGCGCGCCCGCCTTCACATGCGTCTTGCGATATTCCGCCTCGATGCCGAGCGTGCGCAGCCAGAAATTGTGAATGATAGGGGATTTGCTGTGCGCGATCGGGTCGCCGATCACCTCAGCATAAGGCAGGCTTTTGGTCATGACGCCATGATAGAGCGCGTGCGCAAATAGTCGAGCAGCGGCAGCAGCGGTAGGCCCTGCACGGAGAAGAGGCTGCCCTTGATCTGACTGAAGAGCTGCACGCCCGGCCCTTCAATCCGATAGCATCCCACGCACCAGCGGCACTCGTCCCAGTCCGCGTCGAGATAGGCTTCGATGAAGGCGGGGCTGAGCGGCCGGACATGCAGGGTCACGCTCTCGACATGACGCCAGATTGGCTGGCCGCCCGTGGCGATGACCGCGGCACTGTGCAGCCGGTGGGGCCGGCCGCTCATCCGCGCCAGCACTTCTGCTGCTCCCTCGCGCGTCTCGACCTTATCGACGCGGCTGCCGTCCTCCAGCTCCAGCGTTTGGTCGCAGCCGAGCACGAGATCCTCGCCGCGCCGTAGGGACGGGCGCACCGCTTTCAACTCGGCCAGCGCATCGGCGAGATTGCGCGGGCTCACACCCTCTGCATCCAGCGCATCGCGGGCAGCCTCCTCGTCTACACCAGCATTCACGGTCTCGAACGGGACCAGCGCCGCGCGGAGCAGACGGGCGCGGCTTTCGCTGCGCGAGGCAAGCAGCAGGCGACTCATGCACGTGTCTCCCTGGTGGCCTGCGTCTCGGCCTGGATACGCTCCTGATAGAGATTGATGATCGCGGCCGCCGTCTCCTCGATCGAGCGACGCGTCACGTCGATCACCGGCCAGCCATTATCCGCGAACATGCGCCGCGCATGGGCCACCTCACTGCTCACCTGATCGAGAGCGACATAGGCCGTCTCCGGCGTCTGGTTGAGCGAGAGCAGCCGGTTGCGCCGCACCTGAACCAGCCGCTCCGGACTGGTGGTGAGTCCCACCACCATCGGATGGCGCAACCGGAACAGGCTCTCAGGCGGCGGCGATTCCGGCACCAGCGGGATGTTCGCGGCCTTGTAACCGCGATTGGCCAGATAGATGCTGGTCGGCGTCTTGGACGTGCGCGAAACGCCGGCGAGCACGATGTCCGCTTCTTCCCAATTCTCCCAGCCTACACCATCGTCATGGGCGATGGTGAACTGAATGGCGTCAATGCGCGCAAAATAGGCCTCGTCCAGCACATGCTTGCGTCCGGGGCGGTTGCGCGTCTCCTGGCCGAGCAGATTGGACATTGCATCGGTCACGGAATCGAGCGGCGCGACGAAGGGAATGGCCAGCGCACGGCAGCTCTTTTCCAGCTTCTTGCGCAGGCTCTGATTGGCGAGCGTGAACAGCACCATGCCCGGATTGCGCATGATCTCCTGGATGATGCGCTCGAGATGCTGCTCGGAGCGCACCATCGGCCAGAAGTGGCGAATGGTCTCGACATTCTCGAACTGGGCAATGGCCGCTTTGCCGATATGCTCCAGCGTCTCGCCCGTGGAATCGGAGAGGAGATGCAGGTTGAAACGGCTCATGGCACAACTGTGTGGGAAAGCGGTGGATAACTCAAGGGAGAGACATGTGGACAAGTTCTAACTCGCCATCCGTCCCCGCTTGCCGGAAAATCACACACCACTTGTCCACAGGCCGGGTCCGTTATCCACAGTTTGTGGATTATGGGGATGGCCTTCCCGACTCGCGGGCATACCATGGGCACAAAAGGTGCCGGCTGTTGGCAAAAGCGGGGCAACCGCATAATGCCCATTATTCGCCCGCCAAGAGACTCCAACAATCTCTTTAAACATTCTTATAAGGATTCTGATCTGGTGCCCGACATGGCCGGACTCCCGCCCCTGCTAGCGACATTACGCGGCGCGCGGCAGAGCGTTCCCCCCCTGTGGCTGATGCGCCAAGCCGGCCGCTATCTGCCGGAATATCGCGCATTGCGCGCCGACAAAGGCGGCTTTCTGGAGCTATGCTATGACAGCGCGGCCGCCGCGGAAGTGACACTCCAGCCGGTCCGCCGCTTCGGGTTCGATGGCGCCATTCTGTTCTCGGACATCCTCGTGATTCCGCACGCGCTGGGTCAGGATCTGTGGTTCGAGGCTGGCGAGGGGCCGCGCCTGGCGCCGCCGCTCAGGGACACCGATCTGGCGACGCTCACGCCGGCGCCCGAACGGCTGGCACCCGTCATCGAAACCGTGCAGCAGGTGAAGGCAGCGCTGGCGCCCGAGACGACGTTCCTCGGCTTTGCCGGCAGTCCCTGGACCGTCGCGACCTATATGGTGGCCGGCGCGGGCAGCAAGGATCATGGCGATGCACGGCGCATGGCTTACGGCGACCCGGTGCGGTTCGGCGCACTCATCGAGGCCATTGCTGTGGCGAGCGTCGATTATCTTTCGGCGCAGATCGAGGCCGGCGTGGACGCAGTCCAGCTCTTCGATAGCTGGGCTGGATCGCTCAGTCCCGCCCAGTTCCGCCAATGGGTGATCGCCCCCAATGCCGCCATTGTGAAGGCGCTGAAAACCCGTCATCCGCAGACGCCGATCATCGGCTTTCCCAAAGGCGCGGGCGCCAAGCTCGTCGATTATGCAGCGCAAACCGGCGTGGACGCAATCGGCCTCGATGAGACGCTGGACCCGCATTGGGTGAATCGCGAATTGCCCGCGGACTTGCCGGTGCAAGGCAATCTCGATCCGCTGGCGCTGATTGCGGGCGGCGAGACGCTGGACCACGCCGTCGACACGATCCTGGAAGCGCTCGCTGGCCGGCCGCATATCTTCAACCTGGGTCACGGCATCCTGCCCGATACGCCGATTGCCCATGTCGAGCGGCTGGTGGCGCGGGTGCGCGGCGGCTAGGATCGCGCGACAGGGGAAGAGTGAAGCCTGTTGCACGGCTGCACGCGGGCCGTTCCAATTTCCCCACGCCCGTTTTAGAAGGCGTCCGCTCTACAAGGCGGGCACATCGCGCGTTCGAACCGGAGGAACCATCCCCATGTCCATCCTGCCTGGCATCGGCTGGCTCGGCGCAGCCTATCCCTGGGTCCTGGCTGCGCATGTCATCTTCGTCATCTTTCTGATGGCAAGCCTGTTCATGATGCCGCGCTTCTTCATCTATCATCATTATGTCGAACCCGGCTCGGCCGAGGACAAGCTGTGGATCGAGCGGGAGCTGCGCCTCAAGCGCATCATCCTCAATCCCTCCATTGTCCTCGTCTGGATTTTGGGCTTGGCCCTGGCCTTCAATATCGGCGCGTTTAGCGAGGGCTGGTTCCACGCCAAGCTGGTGCTGGTGCTCCTTCTCTCCGCCTATCACGGCTGGTGCGTGGGCTATGCCAAGAAGCTGGCGCGTGGCGAGCGGCCACTCAAGGAGAAGACGGTGCGGATGCTCAACGAAGTGCCCGCGCTTGTCGTCACTCTGGTGGTCATCCTCGTCATCGTGAGGCCCTTCTGACCGCGCGGGGCAAGCGGGAGAAATGACGATGCGCCAATTCTTCACGGCAGGTTTTGCGGGACTGGCGCTGGCCTGTCCGGCCGCCGCGCAGCCACCCGCACCGGTCGAAAATGATCTCAAGTGCGTGGCAGCGCTGCTGGCGATCGCCGGATCCATGCCGGAAGGCGCGCAGCGCATGCAGATGGCGGCGGGCGTCATGTATTTCATGGGTCGTGTTGAAGG
This sequence comes from Sphingobium sp., assembly GCA_035654035.1. GTDB lineage: Bacteria > Pseudomonadota > Alphaproteobacteria > Sphingomonadales > Sphingomonadaceae > Sphingobium. The sequence goes on from DASRXY010000058.1 coordinate 9,186, forward strand.
CCAGGCGCCAACGCTTGACCTCAAGGCCGAGCTGCAGCGGATTGTACCAACCCTTGGTTCCTCCCAGATCGAGGAGGAGGCCAGGCGCTGCGGCGCGATCCTCATCGAGAAGGGCGGGCGCCTTCAGGATATCGGCAAGGCATTGGGTCA
>DASRXY010000059.1:0-2281 GCA_035654035.1 Sphingobium sp.
CCCGCCGAGGCGCCGCTCGCGGTGATCCGCGGCCGTCATCGCTGGCGGCTGCTGGTCAAGGCGCCGCGCGAGATGGACGTGCAAGGTTACCTGCGCGCGTGGATGGCCGAGGTGCCGCCGATGAAGGGCGACGTGCGCGTCACCATCGACATCGACCCCTACAGTTTTCTTTGAGAGCGCCTCGGTGGGGGAGCCTTTCCCCATCCGGTGGGCGTTGTGCGCGCACCAGCTCGCGAACGATTAGAGCTCATTGCATCGAAGGAAGCCCATATGACCGACTGGAAGCCCGCGGGCTACAATTCCGCCTCGCCGTACCTCGTGGTGAACGGCGCGAGGGCGACGCTCGAATTTCTACGCAAGGCGTTCGGCGCTGAACCGCTGCGCGTGATCGAGCGGCCGGATGGCTCCCTGGTGCATGGCGAAGCGCGTATCGACGACACGGTCGTGATGCTGGCCGATGCCATCGAGGGCTGGGCGGCGGTACCGGCGCATGTGCACCTCTATGTGCCGGATGTCGATGCCGCTTACCGGCGTGCGCTCGCGGCGGGTGCCACATCCGTCATGGAGCCTGTGAAAAAGAGCGACCCAGACAAGCGCGGCGGGGTGAAGGATGCCGGCGGCACGACATGGTGGCTGGCAACCCAGGTCGGATAGGCGGCCGTCCAGAAAAGGGGCGTGTCAAGGCCGGCACAAGCACCGGCTGGTAGTGCCGAACGGTCGAAAGCAAAAAATGGGCGAAGACGATGAAAGTCGACGCGGGGGCGGTCCATCGGGCTGCCCAGCTACAAACCACTCCGGCGCGCACTTCCTCTTCCGATTTCGCCGCCATGGTGACCTCCGGCGCGGATGCCCAGACAGGCAGCAGTGGCGGCGTGCAACCCAACTTCACCGGCATGACGCGGCAGGAGCTGTTCGACTGGATGAACGGGCAGATTGCGAGCGGGAAGATGTCGCTCCAGGAGAGCACTCCGTTCCTGTCGATGACGGTGAAGGTCTCGGCTGTGTCGGGCCAGGCAGTGGACATGGCAACGGACACGGAGCGGATCGATTTCACAGAAAGAGCGCGCCAGGGCATCGCTTTCTCCCTGTCCCACTTCGATCGGGAGAACGCGGAGCGGCTGCAGCGCGCCCTGCAGATCATGCAGCAAGCCTAGCGGAGTGATGCCGCGCCACGGGGCAGCAGCGCTGAGGCCAAAAATAAAAGGGCCGAACCTTGGGGGGAAAGGTTCGGCCCGGACTGGCGCGAGGGTGGGAGCGCTCAGCCAATATGCTTTGGGTATTCAAATGGTGGCGCCGGAGCGCCCTACAACCACCTGCGCTGGGTGAGGGCGCGGGTGAAACCTGTCGCCGGAGGCGCTTGCTGCCTCCGGCGTCGGAGGCAATGGCCGCTGATGGCTAGCGGCGTCCAGCCTCCGAAGCGATGATGCCGAGCATCAGAGCGGCAGCACCGATAGCGACATACTTCCCGGTGTTGTTCTTCTTCCGGTAGTGGCGGGCGTAGTAGCGGTCGCGGCCGCCGCGATAGCCGTCGTAACCGTGGTTGTAATGGTGGCCGTGGCCGTAACCGTAACCGTGGCCGTACCCGCGGGGGCCTGCATTGGCCGAGGTTGCGAGGGGCGCGAGGCTTGCCGCCGCGATGGCGAGGGCGGTGAGGGTGGAGGTGAGCTTGCGGGTGATGGTCATTTTTTCTTCCCCTTGGCCAGATGTTCGGCCTGTGTCCCAGTGCCGGCTTCGTTGCCGGCGATGAGGGGCATTCAATACTTTTCGCGCTGAACCGCCTCTGAAGGGGCCATGCAGCTTACGTTCATCTGGCAAATACCGTTTTCCGGCCTCCAAATGCGGCATTCGGACGTCTGTCCCCCGTTGAAGGGCCGCCCGGTGCATGTTAGAGAACGCGCGCACTTTTCAGGGGTGCCGGGGTCACAATGCCCGCGGCGTCCTTCTGTGCGGATGAATTTCCTCAAAGCGGGGGAGGGAGCGGACAGGCCTATCTGGCCCTGAGCCCCCGTTATGGCTGCCGGCGAGAGCGTTTCACGTGGCAACGAACAATCAGATGACGTCAGGTGTTGCGGGGCGCTATGCCTCGGCGCTTTTTGAATTGGCACGTGAGCAAGGCGAGCTCGACGGCGTCGATGCGGATCTTTCCAAGTTCCAGGCGATGCTCGATCAGAGCAGCGATCTGAGGCGCTTGGTAAACAGCCCGGCTTTCTCCGCCGAGGATCAGGAGCGCGCCATGAAGGCCGTTCTCGACTGGGCGGCCGTCGGCGCGACGACCAGCAAT
>DASRXY010000060.1:0-10525 GCA_035654035.1 Sphingobium sp.
TCGCTCGCCGTTTCCCTCAGCAGCGTGACGCCCTGCGGGCCCAGCAGCGGCGCGCGATCGCCCAGAAGAATGCGCAGGCCCACAGTGCGCCTCGCGAGCAGATCGCCGCCAGCCGCGGCGCGCGACAAGAGCGCGATGGCTTGCATATGCTGCCCCGCCCCATCCAGCGCGGCAGCCTCGCGACACGCCGAAGAAGCGGCGCCGTCCTGGGGGGACTGCCTGCCGCCCGGGCTTGGCTGAATTGCCGGATGGTCCTCCCCCAAGATCGCGTCTCTCCCTCTCCGCGCCGACCGCTACCCCCGCATGCGCAGGCGATCGCCCCATATTGATACGCAGTCACAGCCCGGTCGCCAACGGCCGAAGATGAACGCTGGCACCCAAATACGGGCGGCAGGACACTCTTTCCCGGACGCGCGGAGGCCTGTCCCAAAGCCGGACCGGAGATTCGAGAACCAGCATCGACCGGGAAAATGACAAGGACGATAGCCGCCTCGTCTCATCCGGGAGCTTTTCTGGGGCCCTCGCTATGATCTGGTATTTAATGCCTATGAGACAGTGCGATACCTAGGCCCCGCGCGGGTCAGCAGCTATCCTAGGGACAGATAACAGGCCTACAGGCGCTCTATCGAGATGAGAGCACATAGGCTTTTGTCCGCGTACGTTTGTACCGGACACCTGCAAAGCCATTGTCTCTAACATTCTCTAGGGGCTTCAACGCCCTAGAGTAATGGTGCCCAGAAGAGGACTCGAACCTCCACGACCTTGCGATCGCCAGCACCTGAAGCTGGTGCGTCTACCAATTCCGCCATCTGGGCACGGGTCAGCTTGTGGGCCAACAAGGTAGGGAGCGGCGCCTAGCCGGGCAAGACTCCCTTGTCAACCGCGCCGATGGCGGGAAGATGAAAAAGGATTGCGGCGGGATTGCCGACCAATGCCGTGCTGCGGCCTGCTTGTGCCGCGCTTGTGCCGCATGTCGCCGGACCGGCGCCAAAATCGCCGCCAAAATCCGGGCATGAGGCCGCCGGTGGTTGTCTTGGCGCGGGAGCTGTTGCAAGGGAACGCGGAGCAACCAATCGCGCGCCGGCAGGCAGCGCGGCAGCGTGCAACATTCAAAGACGGCAGGGTGTCGGAACATGAGCAAGACGGACGAGGCTGGAACAGTAGTGCTCTTCGGCGGCGGCGGCTTTGTAGGCCGGGCCGTGGCGCAGGCGCTGTTCGCGCGAGGCTATCGCGTACGGATCGCGCAGCGGACGCCGCGCCTCGCTTATGCGGTGCGCGCGCTCGGCGGGCTGGGCTACACGCAGTTCGTGGCCTGCGACATCACCGATGCGGACGCGGTCGCTCGGGCAACCCAGGGCGCTTGCGCCGCCGTCAATCTGGTCGGCCTGCTCAAGGGCAACATGAAGGCCGTCCATGTCGAAGGCGCCCGCAACGTGGCGCAGGCCGCCGCAGCGGCCGGCCTCTCCACGCTGGTGCACGTCTCGGCCATCGGCGCGGACCCGCAGGCCGCCGCCGTCTATGGCCGCACCAAGGGCGAGGGCGAAGCCGCCGTGCGCGCCGCCTACCCGGCGGCGACCATCGTGCGCCCGTCCATCATCTTCGGTCAGGACGACCAGTTCACCAATCGCTTCGCCCGCCTCGTCTCCGCGGCACCGGTGGTGCCGGTGATCCGGGGCGAGACGAAATTCCAGCCGGTAAGCGTGGGCGATGTCGCCGCTGCCATCGCCCTGGCCGTTGCCGATCCCGGTCGCTTCGGCGGCGAAACCTATGAACTGGCGGGGCCGGACACGCTCTCGCTCGCGCAGATCATGACGTGGATCGCGACTGAGACGGGCCGCAGTCCCGCCTTCCTGCCAGTGCCGGACGCGTTGGCACGGCCGCTGGCGGCTCTGACCGGCTGGGCGCCCTGCGCGCCGATCACGCTCGACCAGTTCAGGATGCTGCTGCACGACAATGTCGCCGCGCCCGATGGCCAGGGATTCGCCGCATTCGACATCCGCCCCACGCCGATGGCGGCGCTCGCGCCTGCCTGGCTGACGCGCTATCGCCGGAACGGCCGCTTCGCGCGGACCGCGCCCGTCTGACCGATCCGCCGGCCGGGGGCGCCATGGCGCCCGCGCGCCTGCCTTGCCCCGCCCCCAGATCATTCGAGGCTCGCCGACGCGCCATGGACAGCCATTTACTGACCGTCATCCTGCTCGGCATCGTCGAAGGATTGACCGAGTTCCTGCCCGTCTCCTCGACCGGCCATCTCATTCTGGCGAGCGAGCTGCTCGGCTATGACGCAGCACGCTGGGCGACGTTCAACGTCGTGATCCAGCTCGGCGCCATCCTGGCGGTGGTGGTGCTCTACTGGCGCACCTTCTGGACTGTTGCGCTCGGCCTGTTGCGGCGCGAGGAGTCAAGCTGGCGCTTCATCGCCAATCTGCTCCTCGCCTTCCTGCCCTCGGCGCTCATCGGACTGGCGCTGCACAGCTACATCGAGGCGCTGCTCGGCGCGCCGATGGTGGTAGCAGTGGCACTGGTGCTGGGCGGCATCGCCATCATTCTCATCGAGCGACTGATCGAGACCGGCAGGATCAGTGGCGTAGCGAACATCCCCTTCTCCCGGGCCCTCGGTATCGGCTTCATCCAGTGTCTGGCGATGATCCCCGGCGTCAGCCGCTCGGGCGCGACCATCATGGGCGCGCTTATGCTGGGCATCGACCGGCGCACGGCCGCCGAATTCAGCTTCTTCCTGGCGATCCCGACCATGCTCGGCGCCACGACGCTGGAGATCGCCAAGAACCGCGACGCGCTCGCGAGCGCGGCGGTGAACTGGACCGACATCGGCATCGGCTTCGTGGTCTCTTTCATCGTCGCCATTCTGGTCATCAAATGGTTCGTGGGCATGGTCTCGCGCAGCGGCTTCTATCCGTTCGCCTGGTATCGGATCATCGCCGGGATCGCAGCGATTGCCTGGCTGACGTTGAGATAGGACCGAAACGGACCATTGACGTTGAGATGTTTTTGCAAAGGTGGAGATTTACTCTAGGGTTCGAGAAAAATAGGACATAAAGACTAACCTATTTCCGGGAAAATGCGTGACTCACCGCATTTGCGGGCATAAATGCGTCGCCATTCACCAAAGGGAATGGGTAAATGGCCGACAATCCGATGCTGAAGTTCGTCACGCGGGCGCAATCCTATCCGGAAAAGCGGCCAGTCGATGAACGCGCGCGGGATTTCGACGAAATTTCGACCAGCTTTGCCACCGATTCGGCCGAGGCGCAGGCTGCGCGCTGCTCGCAATGCGGTGTGCCCTATTGCTCGGTGCACTGCCCGCTGCACAATCACATCCCCGACTGGCTGCGCCTCACCGCCGAGGGCCGCCTGCGCGAGGCCTATGAACTCAGCAATCTCACCTCCACCATGCCAGAGATCTGCGGACGCATCTGCCCGCAGGACCGCCTGTGCGAGGGAAATTGCGTCATTGAATTTTCCGGCCACGGCGCCGTCACCATCGGCTCGGTCGAGAAGTTCATCACCGACACCGCCTGGAAGGAAGGCTGGGTGGAGGCCGTCGAAGTCGGTGAGGCCACCGGGCTCTCGGTGGGCGTGATCGGCGCGGGGCCCGCCGGGCTCACCACCGCCGAATATCTCCGCGCCGCCGGCCATGAAGTGCATGTCTACGACCGGCACGACCGGCCCGGCGGGCTGCTTACCTACGGCATCCCCGGCTTCAAGCTGGAGAAGGACGTGGTGCTGCGCCGCGTGCGGCGACTGGAGGAAGCGGGCATCCACTTCCACCTGAACTTCGAGGTCGGCCGCGACGCCAGCTTCGCGCAGTTGCGTGCCCGCCATGATGCCTTGCTCATCGCCACCGGCGTCTACAAGGCGCGCGACATCAAGGCCCCGGGCGTCGGCACGGCGGGCGTGGTCAAGGCGCTCGACTATCTCATCGCCTCCAACCGCGCCGGCTTCGGCGATCCGGTACCCGGCCATGAGGATGGCTCGCTGCTCGCCACCGGCAAGGACGTCGTCGTCATCGGTGGCGGCGACACCGCCATGGACTGCGTGCGCACCGCCATCCGTCAGGGCGCGAAGAGCGTGCGCTGCCTCTATCGGCGCGACCGCGAGAACATGCCCGGCTCCCAGCGCGAAGTGCGCAATGCCGAGGAGGAAGGCGTCGAGTTCGTGTGGCTCTCCGCCCCCGTCGCCTTCGAGGGCACCGAGCATGTCACCGGCGTGCGCATGATCCACATGCGCCTGGGCCCGCCCGACGCCTCCGGCCGCCGCGCGCCCGAGCCCGAGCCGGGCAGCGAGACGAGCATCCCGGCCGATCTCGTCATCAAGGCGCTGGGTTACGATCCGGAGGATCTTCCCGGCCTGTTCGGCGAGCCCGCGTTGTCCACCACGCGCTGGGGCACGCTGCGCATCGATCCGCGCACGATGATGACCAGCCTTGATGGCGTGTTCGCCGCCGGCGACATCGTGCGTGGCGCCAGCCTTGTGGTGTGGGCCATTCGCGATGGGCGCGACGTGACCGATCACATGCAGGCCTATCTGCTCGCCAAGGCCGCAAAGAAGGAAAAGGCGGCGGCATGAACCCTCGCTTCGCCCCGCTCTTGGCCCTGGGCCTGGCATTCTTGCTGGCGGTGCCGGCTGCGCCCCTGCTCGCCCAGGCGCCGACCGCGCCGGAGTCCGCCCCACAGGCGGCGCTGTCGCCCAAGGCGATGGCGCTCCTGGAGACGGTCTCGCCGCGTGCCGAGTTCGAGCAGCAGTTCAGCCAGGCCTTCCTCGGCTCGTTCAACCAGGCGCTGGCGAAGGACAGCGGCCTGACCGCGCTGGAGGCGGCAAAGCCCGGCCTGACCGAGGCGCTGCGCGCTGCGGTGTCGGCGGAACTGTCGCGGCAGATTGCAGAGGAATATCGACATTTCTCCGGCGCTCTGGGCCATGTCTATCAGGATGCGCTCACCGAACCGGAGATGGACGAGGTGATTGCCTTTTACCGCAGCCCGGCCGGCCAGCGGATGATGACCCGGATGAAGGCCGCCGCCCAGACCTCCGTCGCCCAGATGCAGCAGAATGGCGAGGCGGGCGACGTGCAGGGCACGCTCCAGTCGGTGACCAGCAGCGCCCTCGCCGCCGGCATCCAGGGCCTGAGCGCCGAGGATCTGCAAGCGGTCACGGCCTTCTCGACACGGCCGGCAGGCCTCAAGATGGCGCAGACCCAGGGCCGCATCATGGCCGTGACCACGGAGCAGACGCAGGCGATGGTCGCGCGCCTCTCCGCCAAGTTCCAGCCCGTCATCCAGCAGGTGATGGCGCGCTACCTCTCTCAAGATTGACCCCACCGGGAACCCGACCGATGACCATGACGCACTATGAAAAGATGGAAGCCGAACGCGCCCGCCTCGCGGTCGAGGGCATGTATCGTCCGGAGTTCGAGAGCGATGCCTGCGGCGTCGGCCTCGTCGCCGCGACGGATGGCAAGCCCTCGCGCCGGGTGGTGGCGAGCGCCATCGACGCACTGAAGGCGGTGTGGCACCGCGGCGCCGTGGATGCGGACGGCAAGACCGGCGACGGCGCGGGCATCCATGTCGACCTGCCGGTGCGCTTTTTCGACGATGCGATTGCCGCCTCGGGCCACAAGCCTCTGCCCAATCGTCTGGCGGTGGGTATGGTCTTTCTGCCGCGTACGGACCTCAACGCGCAGGAAACTTGCCGCACCATCGTCGAGAGCGAGATCATCGAAGCCGGCTACAAGATCTACGGCTGGCGGCAGGTGCCCGTCGACGTCTCCGTGATCGGCGAGAAGGCGCAGAGCACGCGCCCCGAAATCGAACAGATCCTCATCGCCGGGCCCATGCCTGAGGAGCAGGACGTCGCCGAGTTCGAGCGCGCCCTCTATCTCGTGCGCCGACGCATCGAGAAGAAGGTGGTCGAGGCGCAGATCAACGGGTTCTACATCTGCTCGCTCTCCTGCCGGTCGATCATCTACAAGGGGCTGTTCCTCGCGGAGTCGCTTTCGGTCTTTTATCCGGACCTCGCCGACGAGCGCTTCGAGAGCCGCATCGCTATCTTCCACCAGCGCTATTCCACCAACACCTTCCCGCAATGGTGGCTGGCCCAGCCGTTCCGCACCCTCGCCCATAATGGCGAGATCAACACGATCCGCGGCAACGGCAACTGGATGAAGAGCCACGAGATCAAGATGGCCGCGTTGGCCTTTGGCGAGCAGTCTGGCGACATCAAGCCGGTGATCCCCGCCGGCGCCTCCGATACTGCGGCACTGGACGCGGTGTTCGAGACGCTGTGCCGCGCGGGCCGCGATGCGCCGACCGCCAAGCTCATGCTCGTGCCCGAGGCCTGGCAGAGCTCGGACGACCTGCCCGAGGCGCACCAGCACATGTACAATTATCTCGCCTCAGTGATGGAGCCGTGGGACGGGCCGGCGGCTCTCGCCATGACGGATGGCCGCTGGGCCGTGGCAGGCATGGACCGCAACGCGCTGCGCCCGCTGCGTTACACGCTGACCAACGACAATCTGCTGATCGTCGGGTCGGAGACGGGCATGGTCGTGGTGCCGGAGAGCACCGTGCTCAAGAAGGGCCGCCTGGGCCCGGGTCGCATGATCGCCGTCGATCTGGACGCGGGGAAAGTCTACGACGACCGCGCCATCAAGGACCGGATTGCCGCCGAGCGCCCCTATGCCGATTATGTGCGCGGTTTCCGCACCGCCGCCGACCTGCCGCCGCCCAGCGCCGACGCACGCCCCGCCTGGACCAAGACGGAGCTGACCCGCCGTCAGGTCGCCGCCAACATGACGCTGGAGGACATGGAGCTGATCCTCAGCCCCATGGTCGAGGACGCCAAGGAAGCCGTCGGCTCGATGGGCGACGACAGCCCGCTCGCGGTCATCACCGACAAGCCGCGGACGGTCAGCCACTTCTTCCGGCAGAATTTCAGCCAGGTCACCAACCCGCCGATCGACTCGCTGCGCGAACGGCATGTGATGAGCCTCAAGACGCGTTTCTCGAACCTCGCCAACATCCTGGAAGAGGAATCGCAGAACGCCAATGTGCTGGTGCTGGATTCACCGGTGCTGCTGTGTGCGGACTGGTCGCGCCTCAAGAATGATTTCGGCCGCGCCGTGGCGGAAATCGACTGCACCTTCGCCGCCGACGGCCCCGCCGACGCGCTGCGTGCCGCCATCGGCCGCATCCGCGATGAGGCAGAAATCGCCGTGCGCGCCGGGCAGACCGAGCTGTTCCTTTCGGACGAGAATGTGGGCCCCGGCCGCGTCGGAATTGCCATGGTGCTCGCCGCCGCCGCCGTGCACACTCATCTCGTGCGCAAGGGGCTGCGCAGCTACGCCTCGATCAACGTGCGCTCGGCCGAATGCCTCGACCCGCATTATTTCGCCGTGCTGATCGGCGTGGGCGCCACCACCGTAAACGCCTATCTGGCCGAGGCCTGCATCGCCGACCGCCACGCGCGCGGCCTGTTCGGCGAGCGCACGCTGGACGAATGCTGCGAGCGTTTCCGTACCGCCATCAACGAGGGCCTGCTCAAGATCATGAGCAAGATGGGGATCGCCGTCATCTCCTCCTATCGCGGCGGCTATAATTTCGAGGCGGTCGGCCTCTCTCGCGCGCTGGTGAACGATCTGTTCCCCGGCATGCCGAGCAAGATCTCGGGCGAAGGCTATGCCTCGCTGCAATATAATGCCCTGCTGCGGCACGAGGCGGCCTTCAACCAGGCCGTCGTCAAGTTGCCGGTGGGCGGCTTTTACCGGCACCGTGCCGGCGGCGACACCCACGCCTATTCCGCACAGCTCATGCACCTGTTGCAGACCGCCGTCTCGACCGACAGCTATTCCACTTATCTCCAGTTCTCGCGCGGGGCACGGGACCTGCCGCCGGTCTATCTGCGCGATCTGCTGGAGCTGAACTACCCCAATCAGGCTGTACCCATCGACGAAGTCGAGGCGATCACCGAGATCCGCAAGCGCTTCGTGACGCCGGGCATGTCACTGGGCGCGCTCTCCCCGGAGGCGCATGAGACGCTCGCCATCGCCATGAACCGCATCGGCGCCAAGGCCGTTTCGGGCGAAGGCGGTGAGGACCGCGAGCGCTTCAAGCCGCGCGAGAATGGCGACAATGCCAACTCGACGATCAAGCAGATCGCCTCGGGTCGCTTCGGCGTCACCGCCGAATATCTGGGCGCCTGCGAGGAAATCGAGATCAAGGTCGCGCAGGGTGCAAAGCCCGGCGAAGGCGGGCAGCTCCCCGGCTTCAAGGTGACGGACATGATCGCGAAGCTGCGCCATGCCACGCCGGGCGTAACGCTCATCTCGCCGCCGCCGCACCACGACATCTACTCGATCGAGGATCTGGCGCAGCTCATTTACGACCTGAAGCAAATCAACCCGGATGCGCGAGTCTGCGTCAAGCTGGTGAGCCAATCCGGCATTGGCACCGTGGCGGCTGGCGTGGCGAAGGCGCACGCCGACGTGATTCTGGTCTCCGGCAATGTCGGCGGCACGGGCGCGAGCCCCCTCACCTCGATCAAGTTCGCCGGCCTGCCCTGGGAAATGGGCCTCGCCGAAGCCAATCAGGTGCTCACGCTCAACGGCCTGCGCCATCGCGTCAAGCTGCGCACCGACGGCGGCCTCAAGACCGGGCGGGACATCGTCATCGCCGCGATCCTGGGCGCCGAGGAGTTCGGCATCGGCACGCTCAGTCTTGTCGCCATGGGCTGCATCATGGTGCGTCAGTGCCATAGCAACACCTGCCCGGTGGGCGTGTGCGTGCAGGACGAGCGGCTGCGCGCCAAGTTCACCGGCACGCCGGAGAAGGTCATCAATCTCATGACCTTCATCGCCGAGGAAGTGCGCGAGATCCTGGCGCGCCTGGGTTGCCGCAGCCTCGACGAGGTGATCGGTCGCACCGAACTGCTGAAGCAGGTCAATCGCGGCGCCGACCATCTCGATGACCTCGACCTCAACCCCATTCTCGCCAAGGTGGACGCCGAGGACACGCAGCGCCGCTTCAACCTGCCGACCTGGCGCAACGAAGTGCCCGACAGCCTGGACGCGCAGATGATCTCGGACGCCAAGGCCGTGTTCGAGCGCGGCGAGAAGATGCAGCTCACCTACACCGTGCGCAACACGCATCGCGCCGTGGGCACGCGCTTCTCGGCACTGGTGACACGCAAGTTCGGCATGTCGACCCTGCAGGACGGGCATATCCACGTCCGCCTGCGCGGCACGGCGGGCCAATCGCTCGGCGCTTTCCTGTGCAAGGGCATCACGCTGGAAGTGTTCGGCGATGCCAACGACTATGTCGGCAAGGGCCTCTCGGGCGGCATCATCGCCGTGCGGCCGCTGGTCTCCTCACCCCTGGAGAGCCAGGAGAACACCATCATCGGCAACACCGTGCTCTACGGCGCCACCTTCGGCAAGCTCTTCGCTGCCGGTCAGGCCGGCGAGCGCTTTGCGGTGCGCAACTCCGGTGCGCAGGTAGTGGTGGAAGGCTGCGGTGCCAATGGCTGTGAGTATATGACCGGCGGCACCGCCGTGATCCTGGGCGAGGTGGGCGCCAATTTCGGCGCGGGCATGACCGGGGGCATGGCCTTCGTTTATGACGAAAGTGCCACCTTCGCGCGTCATGCCAATCCCGAGAGCATCATCTGGCAGCGCCTCGCCAGCACGCATTGGGAAGGCGTGCTCAAGGCGCTGGTCGAGGAGCATGCCAAGCGGACGGACAGCAACTGGGCCCACGGCCTGCTGCACGACTGGGATCGCGCGCGCGACCATTTCTGGCAGGTCTGCCCCAAGGAAATGGTGAACCGACTGGAGCAGCCGCTCTCCGACGAAGAAGCCGAGCCGCCCGTTGCGGCGGAGTGATCGCCGGCCCGTCTGGGATTGGCAGATCGAAACAAGTGCCGTGCGGGCCGGGTGATTCATGGAGGCCCGGCCCGCACGGTCGATTGTGGCGGCGGACCGCGAAAGGCAACGCCCTATCCGCTTCGTGGAGCGCGGCTCGGCCGGTCGCTGGGGGGCTGGTGGACGGCGCCGGAGGACAAGAGACACCGCTCTAGACCGATGATGCGCTGTCAATAGCGTCCCACCTGCTGACGGTACCGCACCACCGTACCCCCGTGCTCCTGCGCAGGCAGGAGCCCAGGGCGCAGCCTACCGCCCTTGCATGTCGAACGTTCACAAACTTCGACGAGCACAGAGCGACCGTTGCACCCGCTCTCGCAATAGGGCGAGACGCCATGTCGACGACACAAATCTTCATCGTGGCGCAGGTCATGACCCGGCTGCGCGCCATTTCGTAACATTGGGTGACAGGGGAAAGGCGCCGGAGTGGAGTGCTCTGCCGATCCGCCCGTCACACATGCCAGCCGCATTGCGCAATGCTCTTCACCAGCCCTGAACCGGCGCATCGCGCTGGCCGAGCCGATGGATCAGATCTGCTGGGTACCCGTCGTTCTCAGCCGCCCTAGGCTCCTGCCTGCGCAGGAGCACATAGTT